>JAITJP010000454.1 GCA_031278835.1 Deltaproteobacteria bacterium | reverse complement strand
TTTTTTTGACCTTAGGATTTTTCAATCTGGCCCAACAAGGCGGCCATTTCCATGGCCGTAACGGCGGCCTCAAAACCCTTGTTGCCGGATTTGGTGCCAGCCCGATCGATGGCCTGCTCAACGGTGTCGCAAGTTAAAACCCCGTAAACTATGGGCACTCCCGTGGTCAGGCTGGCCTGGGCCAGGCCCTTGATGGACTCGGCCGCCACGAAATCAAAGTGCGGCGTGTCGCCGCGGATAATGGCCCCCAAGGCCACGATGGCCTGATGTTTTTTGCTCTGGGCCAGAGTTTGGGCGACTAGGGGCAGCTCAAAGGCCCCGGGGGTTTTCACGATGGTTAATAAATTATCGTCCCCGTTGTGGCGCTTAAAGGCGTCACAAGCCCCGGCCAATAAGCGCTCGGTAATGAAGCTATTGAACCTACTTACGACTATGGCCAGTTTAAGATCTTTGGCGCTGATGTGGCCTTCTATGGTTACGGTCATGGTGACTCCTGTGACTAATCTTTTGAAAATTTGAGTAAAAGCGCCATTTTGTGGCCTGGGCAGGATAGGGTCCTGGTTAGGGTCACCCTTAGGGTGAACCTGGTGGTCATGGTTAGGTTAGTCGTTAAGATTGATCTTTTATTAACTTGAGTAAATGGCCCATTTTATTACACTTGGTTTCCATGTATTTGAAGTTTTCCGGCTTGGGCGGCAGTTCTATGGGCACCCTTTCAATGACCTCCAGGCCATAGCCCTGGAGGGCCACCATCTTGGTGGGGTTATTGGTCATTAGGCGCATTTTTTTAACGCCCAGGTCCCGTAAAACTTGGGCCCCCAGGCCATAGTCTCTCAAATCTTCGCCAAAACCCAAAGCCAGGTTGGCCTCGACCGTGTCGGCCCCCTGGTCCTGGAGGGCGTAGGCCTTGATCTTGTTGATTAAACCAATGCCCCGGCCTTCCTGGGGCACGTATAAGAGTATACCCCGGCCGGCCTGGTTAATCATCCTCAGGGATTCTTTTAACTGATCCCCGCAATCGCAGCGCCTGGAACCCAGGGTGTCGCCGGTTAGACACTGGGAGTGCACCCTAACCAAGATGGGCTCGGCTGAGGCCAGATCGCCTAAAGTCAGGGCCAAGTATTCGGAATGGTCCACCTCGGTGGTGTAAGCGTACAAATCAAACTCGCCCAAGTCGGTTGGTAAAACAGTCTGGGCGGCCAAGCTGACCAGTTTTTCATGCTTAAGCCGGTAAGCCACCAGGTCGGCCACGGTAATGACTTTGAGGCCATGTTTTTGGGAAAATTTTTCTAAATCTGGCAAACGGGCCATGGTGCCGTCTTCATTCATGACCTCGCAAATCACCCCGGCCGGAATCAGCCCGGCCAGCCTGGATAAATCAACCGAACCCTCGGTCTGACCCGTTCTGACCAAAACCCCGCCCGGTTTGGCCCGCAAGGGAAAAATGTGGCCCGGGGTGACCAGATCCTCGGGTTTGGCCTCCGGGTTTACGGCCGCCAGAACCGTGGTGGCCCGATCGGCCGCCGAAATGCCCGTGGTCACCCCCCGCCTGGCCTCAATGGAGACGGTAAAGGCGGTTTGAAAGGCTGACAAATTATCCTTGGCCATCTGGGGCAGCCCCAATGAGTCGATTTTGTCCGGGGTCATGGCCAGACAAACCAGCCCCCGGGCGTGGGTGACCATGAAATTTATGGCCTCGGGGGTGGTGTGCTGAGCGGCCAAAACCAGATCGCCTTCGTTTTCTCGGTTTTCATCGTCAACCAAGATTACCATTCGTCCTACTTTGACGTCTGCCAAGGCTTCTTCGATAGTCGAAATGGGCATGATGCGTTCAATCCTTTAGGCTGGATAGGAAAAAAAAATTTTTTTGTTTCTTGGCGGCCAGGGGCGGCTTTTCCAAGGCCCAGAGGGCTGGCTAGGCCTGATTGGTTCTGGTCGCTTACCTTAGGAAGAATACCACGGCTGAGCTTTTTTTTAAATAATGACCTTGGCGTGATTGGGCCCGGCCTTGGCCCGATTGGGCCCCACGGGGGGGGCAAAGGCTTAAAGGGTTTGATGATTTTTTGTTTTTTTTTTAGCTTTTGGGCTGGCCTGGGGCCAGAGTTATGAGTTTTTGTTAATTTTTTTTTAAAAACAAGGTAAGAATGGCTGATTAGGAGATTAAATAATCATATGAGTATAAAATATTGGTTTTTTATTCATGATCAAGAGTTTGTTTTTTACGGATCTCTAGGATTAAATGGTACAGGGCCTTTTTGGATAGGCCCTGAGTTTGGGCGTAATGGGCGGCGACTTCTTTGGTGGGCCGGCTATCGTTTTTTATTTGTTCGATTAGTTCTGGGCTGGGCGGCTCAAGGCTAATTGGGCTTTTGGCCTGATTGGGGCCAATGACCAGGGTCAGCTCGCCGCGGCGGGGCTTTTTGGTGACCTCGCTTAGGAGCTGGTCTAGGTTTAGGGCCAAATATTCTTCGTGCAGCTTGGTCATCTCCCGGGCCATCAGGGCCGGTCTGGGGCCCAGGACTTTTAGGAGATCTTCCAAGGTGGCCAGGAGTTTATGGGGCGGAATAAAAATTATGATCGGCTCGGGCCGGTCTTTGATGGATTCTAGGTATTTTTGACGGCTTTCTGATTTGGGCGACAAAAAACCCAGGAAAGTAAAGCTGGAGGCCTCAAAGCCCGAGGCCATTAGGGCGGTAATCACGGCCGAGGGGCCGGGGATGGGGAAGACGGCAAAGCCTGAGTTTCTGGCCTCAGAAACCAGCCCAGCCCCGGGATCGGCCACGCAGGGGGCCCCGGCGTCGCTTAGGTAGGCCACGATCTCACCTTGAGCCAGATGTCTTAGTAGGCTTGGTAAGATGGTTCGGTGATTTTCTTCGCGGTAAGAGTAAAGTTTTTTCTTTAGCCCCAGATGGTTAAGTAGCTTAAGAGTTCTACGGGTGTCCTCGGCGGCGATGACCGAGGCGGCTGAGGCGATTTGGACAAAGCGCTGGCTTAGGTCAGCTAGGTTACCTAAGGGGCTGGGCAGCAAATAAAGGCCTGGGGCCAGGGTCTGGCCCTGGGCCGGGGTGGGCTTAGTGGCTGGGCTGGGGGCCGGCTTGGGCGCGGGCTTGGGGGCTGGGCTGGACATCTTAAAACAAAGTCGTCTTGGGAACTTTTTTAACGCCCCGGTAAGTTAGGCGGTGGATGGGGCAGGGCCCCAATTTTTCCAGGGCCCGGAGGTGTTCCTTGGTGCCGTAACCTTTGTGGCGATCAAAGCCGTAGTCAGGGTAGCGGGCGTGCGCTTCGAGCATTAGGCCATCTCGAAGCACCTTGGCCAGGATGGAGGCGGCGGCAATGGAAAGGGAGGTGGCGTCGCCCTTGACCACGGTCAGGACCGGGCAATCCAGCTTGGGGGCCTGGTTACCGTCCACCAAGGCCAGTTGGGGCTTTTGGGGCAGCTTGGCCAGGGCCCTGGCCATGGCCAAAAGGGAGGCGGCCAGGGGGTTGAGGCGATCGACCTCGGCCGGGCTGATGACCTCAAAGGCCCAGTGCAGGGCCTGGGCGGTAATCAGCTCAAAGGCTTTTTGGCGCTCCGAGGCCTTTAGTTTCTTGGAATCGTTTATTTGGGGGGAATCAAAGCCCTCGGGCAAGATGACGGCGGCGGCCACCAAGGGTCCGGCCAAGGGACCCCGGCCCGCCTCGTCAAGTCCGGCCAAGGGCCTAAGAGAGCGCGAACGATCGTAGCGATACAGGGGCGAAAATAAGCCGTCCTGGGACTCGCTGGAGCTTGGGACGGCTTGAAGGTTTTCCAAAAGCCCTTTCATGGCTACAATCCTTGGAAAAAAAGGCCTTTATTTAGGCCTTAGGCCTTGGCCTTAGGCTTTTTTGGCCGGGCCTTGTTTGAAGTATTTGTTTTTGGTCTTGACCTTGGAAGCCTTACCCCTTAGGGCTCTTAGGTAATAGAGCCGGGAGCGGCGGACCTTGCCCTCGGAAATGACTTCAATCTTGTCAATGATGGGCGAAAAGGTGGGAAAAATTCTCTCAACGCCAATGCCGTTGGAAACCTTCCTGACGGTAAAGCTGGAATCCATGGCCCCCTTACGGAAACGGATGACCATGCCCTTAAAAATCTGGACCCTTTCTTTGTCGCCTTCCTTGATTCGGACGTGAACGGCCACGGTGTCGCCGGCGCGAAAGGTTGGGAGATCAAAACGCATCTGTTCATAATCTATTTTGGCGATGAGGCTCATGGCAAAAAAACTCCTGAAAATAACGAGCTAAAGTGGCTTTTAGGGCCCAGGGGCCTAAGGGGCCCTCCAGGGACAAAAGCGGTAACTTGAAATTATAGTAGACTTGTCGCCCTTAGGCAAGGTTTTTTTTGGGGCCGCCCAGGAGTCCGCCCAGGTAGGCCTGGGCAGCTTGGGCCTGGCTGAGGCTATTTTGGCAGGGGGGAGAGCTGTTGGGCTGGCTGGGCTTAGCCCAACAGGCCCTGGATGGGCACGTTTTCAACGTGGTCGCGGCCAAAGCGCCTTAGGGGGCAAGTATCCAAGGGGCAGAGGCGGCAGTTGTGGAAACCGGCCTCGGTTTCAAAGTACAGGCCCGACGAGGAGACGTCCGGGATCATCCAATAGGTGCCCTTTTTTAGGCTAACGCCCAGCTGGCTGGGTAGGGGCTCGAGGAGTTCAAAGAGGCTTTCTTGACCGGTTAGGGGCCAAGCCGGAAGGACTCCGGGGCTCATGGCCCCCAGGCGCGACAGGCCGTAGAGTTCGGTCAAACGTTCTTCGAGGCGTCTTTCGGCTTCCTTTAAGGCCATGTATCTGATGACAAAGGCGGCCGTTTTGTCCCGGGCGCTTAGGCCTTGAGCCCACTGGGCCAGTTCCGGGCCTTCGGTGGCCAGAAAGGGAAAGACCCGGCCCAGGTCTTTTAAATTATCGGTTAAAATTTGGTCGGTTAAGACCACCGGGCCGACCTCAATCTTGTGGCCCAGGCCCAAATCTTCGATGGCCAGAAGCGAGACCCGAAAAGCCGCTTTGGGTTTGGCGATGGCCAGGGCCTCACCAAAAAGGGAGCCAGCCACCCGGCGAAGGTGTTTGGAGTCGTAAGGAAAAGGCCCGCCAAAACTTTCAAAGTTGGTGGGCAGCTCAATGTCGTCTATAATCTCAACCTCGATTTCCTCGGCCAGGCTGGTGTCCAGTTCCATGTAATCCCTCATAAGACTAGAATTTTTTTATTTTTTGTGCCTTCAAGGTCTTTTCCCAGGGCCTAGGTGAAAAAAACCTAAAAACCAAAATTTTACCCCTGGCCTGGGCTCGACCTAGAAAAAATAGCTTAAGGGGGCCTGGGTCTGGAAGCTTCTTGTGGCGGCCGGCTAGGCTGAGCGGCCCAGCCTGGCCTGGGTTACAGGTTAGTCCCTTGATAACCTCAATATCTATAAACCTTTATTAGAAAAATGTCAATAGGCGAAAAAAAATACTCAATTTGTGGCCTAAGGCTAAAGCTTAATAATGACTTTGATTTTCGCTTAGTTAGACCCAAGGGCCGGGGAAAAAATTTGGCCCAAAAAAGGTCCCTCAAGTGGCTCCAAGGGTGGTTTTTTGGCCACAAGGGAGCTTTTTTAGCCCCCAGGCCGCCCCGGGCCTAAAAAAGATCCCCGGCTGATTTACTTCGAAAAAGGATCCAGAGAAAAAAAGGCCCGCCCAAAAGGGCCGTGACGATGCCAATGGGCAGCTCGGCCGGGGCTAGGATTAAGCGGGAGGCCAGATCGCACAGGCACAAAAAGGCCCCGCCCACGAAAAAGACCGTGGGGGTAAGGCGGCGGTGATTCCAGCCCAGCATCAGCCGGCAGGCGTGCGGGACCATTAGGCCGACAAAGCCGATCGGTCCGGCCAGGGAAACCACCGTGCCCACCACCAGGGAAGCCACCACGAAGATTTGGATTTTTAAGCTTTTAAGTTTGACCCCGCGGGAGGCGGCCAGTTCCTCGCCGGCCGTCAAGAGATCGATTTGCGGGGCTAGGGACATGACCATAAGCGAGCCCATGATGACCACGAAGGCCAGTTCGGCCAGCCGGGCCGTTTCCAGGTTGGCTAGTGAGCCCATCAGCCAGTGCATGATGCGTAAAGAATCATTGGCGTTGGAGATGTATTGAACGAAGAGGACCAAGCTGGAAAAGAAAAAGTTTATGACCACCCCGGCCAGTAACATGACGGCCGTTTGAAAGCCGCCTCGGGATTGGGTAATCGACCAGACCAAAAACATGGAAAGAAAGGCCCCCAAAAGGGAGGAAAAAAGCGGACCGAGGCTACCGACTTTAACCAGAAAGGCCCCGCTGAGCCAAAAGTAAAGCGAGGCTCCCAAGGAAGCCCCCGAGGAAACCCCCAGGGTAAGGGCGTGGCCAGGGGGTTACGAAAAAGGGCTTGAAAAATCAGGCCGCCCAGGGAGAGCCCGGCTCCGGCCAAAAAAGCGGCCACGGTTCGGGGCAATCTGAGGCGCCAAAAAACCTCGGCGTCCTGGTGATCGGCTATGGTTAAGGAGGCTGGCGAAATAATGGTTAGGCCAAAAAAAGGACAAAGGGCCAAGATAATAAGCGACAAGGCCATCAGGCTAGTCATGCGTAGGGCAGGGCTCATCTGGTCACCGGCCCTGGGGGGAGTATTGGCTTAATGGGCGGCTGGATCATCGGGCCACCACCAGTCGGCCTTGACCGTAGGGGTGATCAAGGTACCAAAATTCGTGTTGGAAGGCCTTTTCCAAGACCCCGCCAATAAGTAAGCCCGTGGCCGGGCCAAAGTAGCGGCGCTGGCCGCCGGCCAGGACCAGGGCCAGGCCGCCGGTTTTAAGGGGGTGATT
>JAITJP010000437.1 GCA_031278835.1 Deltaproteobacteria bacterium | reverse complement strand
AAGGCCAAAGCCAACACGGTCATTTTAAACCTGGGTCCCCAGCATCCCTCCACCCACGGGGTTTTGCGGATCTTGGCCGAACTGGAAGGCGAGTATGTCATTAGGGCCGAACCGGTTTTGGGCTATTTGCACCGCATGCACGAAAAAATGGCCGAGATCAAGACCCCCTGGCAGTTTATCCCCAACATGGGCCGAGTCGATTACCTCCACCCCATTGCCTGGAACTGGGCTTACGTGGGGGCGGTGGAGCGCCTGGCCGGGATCGAGGTGCCCAAAAGGGCCGAGTATCTAAGGCTAATTAGTTGCGAGCTTAACCGCGTCGCCTCGCATTTGATGTGGTGGGGGGCTTTTGTCATGGATCTGGGCGGGGTCACCCCCATTTTGTACGCCTTTGAGGAGAGAGAAAAAATAAACGACATCCTCCAGATCGTCACCGGCTCAAGACTGACCCTAAGTTACTTTCGCTTTGGCGGGGTCTCGACCGACGCCGATGAGCGGTTTATTAATCTGACCAAGGAGTTGGTCCCCTACCTTAGGGAGCGCCTCAAGATGTATAAGGCCTTGGTCACTGACAACGTCATCTTGCGAAGGCGCCTGGAAGGCATTGGCCCCATGGGCGTGGACATCTGCCAGAGGTACGGGGCCACCGGACCCATCCTCAGGGCGGCTGGCCTAGCCTCCGATACCCGCAAGGACGTTCCCTACGGGCTTTACAAGTCCTTTGACTTTCCCATCCCCACTGGGCCCAGTAACGATTGCCTGGGTCGGTACCTGGTCCGCTTGGCCGAGGTGGAAAGCAGCCTGATCTTGGTCGAAAGCGCCATCAAGGAACTGCCCGACGGACCCATTAAGATTGACAAGGCCCCCAAGGCCAACTACAAACTGCCGGCCGGGGAAACTTACTTTGCCGTCGAAGGGGCCCGGGGCCAAGTCGGGCTTCACCTGGTTAGTGACGGCGGCCCTAGGCCTTACCGGATTAAACTTAGGGCCCCGGGCTTTTCCAACCTCTCGCTTTTCGCCGAGGCCGCCCAGGGCACCCTCCTGGCCGACGCCATCGCCATCTTGGGCAGTCTCGATCTGGTCATCCCGGAAGTGGATCGCTAGTAAGGGGCCACTTCGGAAAAACCGGCCCAGAGCCCCGTGACGGCCTCGGGCGGCTCAAAAGGCCCTTTTTATAGCCCCCGGCCCAATGGAGGGGCTGAGCGGGCTTATTTGGGGCCTTTAAAGGCCAAAAAAATCAAGACCAGTAAAGCCGCTAATTGGACCAACCACTGGGCAACGGTTCAAAGGTAAAAAAAACGGCCACGCCAGGCCGGAGGGATTTTGGGACAATGGATCTTTCGATTGCCAACTTCGTTCAAATAGTCATCGCCTGCTTACTGATCATCGCCCTGATGGTTGGCAACGCGGTGGTCATGGTCTACATCGAGCGAAAGGCCGCCGGCTTTATCCAGCGCCGGCCCGGGCCCTACGAGGTCGGCCCCCGGGGCACCATCCAGGCCATTTGCGACTCAATGAAACTTCTGGGCAAACAGCTTTTTATCCCCGGAAACGTTGACTGGTTATTGTACTTCTTGGCTCCGGTCTTGGCCTTTCTCCCGGTGCTGCTCTTATTTCTGCCCATGCCCTTTGGCAAATACCTAACCGCCCTTAAAGTCGAGGACGGCCTACTCTTGATTTTGGCCTTTGCCGGCCTTGGGGTCATTTCCAACATCTTGGCCGGCTGGGCCTCAAACAACAAATACGGCCTTTTGGGGGCGGCCCGGGCCGTTTCCCAATCAGTGGCCTACGAAATACCCATGATCATGGCCCTTTTGGCCGTGGTTTTTCTAAGCGGCTCTCTTAATCTCTCCGAAATCGTGGAAAGACAAGGCTCCTGGCCCTGGCAATGGAACATCTTTTGTCAGCCCCTGGCCTGTTTTATTTACTTTGTCAGCTTGGTCGGGGAGACCAATCGGGCCCCCTTTGACTTACCCGAGGCCGAAAGTGAGCTCACGGCCGGTTTTCATACCGAGTATTCGGGCATGGGTTTCGCCCTATTTTTTCTCTCAGAATACGCCAACATGCTCCTGGTTTCCTTTGTCCTGGTGACTTTCTTTTTGGGCGGCTACAAAGGGCCTTTCCTGGACGGCTTTTGGTGGACTTTTATTAAAGCCTACGCCGTCATGTGCCTGATCGTTTGGCTGCGCTGGACCTTCCCCAGGGTACGTTTCGACCAGCTATTAAACATAAACTGGAAATGGTTATTACCCTTGTCCATTCTTAACCTCTGGCTTACGGCTATTTTTATAAAAATTTTGGAATAGTTCATAAAAATATATTCACCACCCTAACTAGCCACAATGATTCGACAAAAAGGAAAAATTTTCTCCTAATCGAATGGAATGATTCGATTAGGGAAAAAGTTTCTGCTAATCGAATGGATGGTATCGCATGATTAAAGCCATTATCGATAATCTAAAGGGCCTTTATAGCCTCTTGGTTGGTCTGTCCATTACCGGGCGCTTTTTCCTAAGCCCCCAAAAGACCACCCATTACCCCAGACAGGTCGATCATCCCGAGACCCTAAAGTCCTACCGCGGGCCCCTGGAACTGGTGCCGGCCGACCGGACCGGTCAGAGTAAATGTATCTCTTGCCAGATGTGCGTCAAGGCCTGCCCCGGCCATTGCCTGACGGTCACCAAAGGCGATCAAGGCAAAGCCCCCAAGGTCTATCTCTACGACTTTAGCCTGTGCTGCCTGTGCGCCGCTTGCGTGGAATCCTGCCCGACCGGGGCCATCCGCTTTTCCCACAAGGTCTACCTGGTAGCCACTAGCCGCCAAGAGCTGCGCCTCGATCTTCTGGCCGACCTTTTGGCCCGGGCCCCCTGTCCGCCCCAGGGCGACCAGGGCAGCCAGGGCCACCAGGAGCCTGGACCGGGACCAGGGCCACAAGCCGATGGGGCCGTTTTAGCCTAAAGTTAAGGGCTAATTAGGCAAGCTGGTTAATAACTTGGCTAAGTGGCCCTGGTTTAACCAAGAAACATAAAACTTTGTATCGAATCACCATCTTTTTAGATAAATTTTGAGGTTTAGGCATGGACCAGGCCATAGAAAAACTATTAGCCATCATCTGGTCGCCCTTTAACAGTCTCGAGGCCCTGGTGGCCGAGTATTTGCCGGGCCAGGA
>JAITJP010000373.1 GCA_031278835.1 Deltaproteobacteria bacterium | reverse complement strand
CCTTCATCATCTGATACATTGTATTTATTACCTATACGATATTCAACTATCATAAAAGAAATAAAATAAAATAAACAAGGAATAATAAATATACTACATAAAATTAAATAGAAAGCAAGATTATTATCTTTCTTAGTTTGATTTGCGTATAAGCCTTGAGATCGACTAGGGGCAGGGCTGACGTAGGGACCTAGGGATTGACCTTGAGCGGGCCCAGTATGGGGGCTTTGGACTTGCCCAGTATAAGGACCTAGGGGTTGACCTTGAGCGGGCCCAGCATAGGGGCTTTGGGGTTGACCCGGAACGTAGCCACCAAAAGGAACTTGGGGTTGAGCCGAATAATTTTGGTTTGGGTTGGCTACCGGTTCATTAGAAAGTCCATAAGCTGGTACTTGGGAATCTAAAGGAACATTGGGAGGAGCTATTAGTAAATTTTCCAGATTTTGCCCACAATTAGGACAAAATTTAAAATAGCCAATTGAAAAACCACAATTAGGACAAAATGGCATTTTAAAACCTTTGTATTTTAAATTACTTAATAAAAAAATATTAAGTAATATTGTAAACAAATATTTATCTAGCCTAATACTTTATATTAGATAAAAATTAATGCTATTTTATAGACACAGACTTCTGATAATTTTTTTTAATTATTTTTTTAAAATTTGCGCATTGCGGGTGGGTTACTTTACTCGCAATCCAAAAAGCTCAAGGCCCACAAATATAAAAGACTAACCGAACCGCTGTCGAAATATGTCCCTTAAACGCCTAAAACGGGGCCTTACTGGGGTCCAATCGACCAAACCCAGGTTATCTCTCATCGGGGTGGGGTAAGTTTTTCAAATCGCCCAAAAAGGGTTTTAGGAAGGTTTGGCACTTTAAATTTATTGCGTACTGGTATCTTTAGTGACCGTATCAAGGTTGAAGGTCTTAAAAACGCCTCCGGTGATGCCTGGTGACGTAAGGCTACTGACAGTCCAGCTGACCCTGGCTCTAGAAAAAGGCTGGCCAAGCCAGTTAATTTAACAATCGCAAATACATTCTACCAGAAAGATGAAGTTAGAGCTTTACCTTCTTCAACAGTAAGATAATCATTTTTTATATTTGAGCTATCAAAAATAAAAAGTGGAAATCCAGACTCATTATAGCTAATTGAAAAGGAAAATTCTTTACCATTATTAAAAGTTATTAATGGACCATAATTGATATTATTTATTTTAGCTAATGAAAAATTAGATAAATCTTCGTAAGAATTAGAAAAATGATTATAGGCACTATAATATAAATTTTGAGCATCAATAACTGAGTTAATACTAAATATAACTAGACTATAAAGTTCACTTCGCTGCGATTCATTATATTTAGAATAAGAAGTAGATACTTTATTGTTTAGACTTTCTTGGGATTTATTACTTTCAAGAAAAGAAGTTAATGCCGCGTCAGTATCTTGCCTTGGCGGAGGACTAGGATCCTCATCGGTATTAAAATAAAAATGCAAAACCGCTGGGATAAAAATAATAATTAAGAGTATACAAAATCTAAAACCAATACTTGTACCCGTGCGAGGACTTTTGGGTTTATCTGGGACTGAACCTGGGACTTGACCAAGGCTAGGCCCTTGTGGTTGAACAAAGACAGGACCTTGAAAGGGACCTTGTGATTGGACAGAGATAGGACCTGGAAAGGGACCTTGTGGTTGAACTTGGACAGGCCCTGGGACTTGGGCCAGGCCAGGATCTTGGGGCTGATCCGGGACAGGCCGTGGGAATTTCTCCAAGCTTATCTTTTTGGGTTTAACTGGGACCGAACTTGGAACTTGATCAAGACTAGGCTCTTGAGGTTGATTTGGAACTGGACCTTGATAGAAGCCTTGAGGTTGATTTGGAACTGGACCTGGATAGAAGCCTTGGGGTTGAACTGGGACTGACCCTGGATAGGAGCCTTGGGGTTGAACTGGGATTGACCCTGGATAGAAGCCTTGTGGTTGAACTGGGACAGTTTGAATTGGACTAGATACGGGATTATTAGATTGCCCACTGGCTAATACGATTTGTAAGCTTTCCAGCGCTTGCCCGCAATTGTGACAAAATTTAGCGGAATCAAATGGAGTACCGCAATTCGGACAAAATGGCATATTTATCGACCTTTTAATTTCATTAGCAAATTAATATATAAATATTTAAACTAATTTACTATTTAAAAAGTATCTAAACAAACTATTTTTTTATTAAATTTTAGTTGTCAAAGGAGACGTAAGGCTTTACCGCTAAGGAGGTGTCTTTGGCTCCCGTGAAAAGCTAGCCAGTCAATTCATCAGTCGGTAATAGGTTTCACCAGACGGATGATTCAAGGCCCTCACCAGGCACGATACGATATCTATGTTCCGTATATGCGGAATCGGATATGAAAAGAGGGGAATTAGGCGCTACATGGCTGACTGAAAATGAATAATCCATACCATTATTCTTTATTTGTATTGGCCCATAATTTACATTAGAATCTTTAACTAAACTTAAAGCCGATAATTCTTCGTAAGAAGTTGACCATCTATTATTCTCAGTAAAAAATAACTGCTGAGAAGAATTAATAGCGTCAATAGTAAATACCACTACGGCATCTTGCTCTATTTGCCTGTTTTTATTATATTGATGAATGACTACAGTCAGTATAACTGGAACGACAAACAGAAAAAATATAACTATGACTATAATTAAAGCCACATTACTCTTACGTTTAACCGGGGGCGGCCCTGGGATTTGACCCGGGTAAGGTCCAGGGTAGGGGGCTTGGGGTGGGCCCGGATATGGTCCAGGGTAAGGCGCCTGGTAAGGGACTTGGGGTTGGCCCGGATAAGGTCCAGGGTAAGGGGCCTGGGGTTGACCCGGAAAGGATCCGGGGTAAGGGGCTTGGGGTTGGCCCGGGTAGGCTCCGGCGTTAGGGGCCTGGGGTTGACCCGGATAGGACCCGGGGTAAGGGGCTTGGGGTTGGCCCGGGGCGGGGCCGGGAGCGGGTTGGTTTGGGTAGGGATTCGCGGCCGGTCCACCGGTGGGGGCGGAGGGCATGTTTACGAGGGGGAGGCCGCAGTTGGGACAAACGGTTTCGTTGCCAGTAAAAGTTTTACCGCAGTTTGAGCAAAATAACATTTTAATTACCTTTTTAAATTAAAAATCTAGTTTTTTATTTAACGTGAATAAATATTTAAAATTTAAGTTTAACGGAGGGTTTTTGGCGCTCCAAATTAGTTTAAAGATTGGGGAAACCGGATAGCCAGGCCTAGCGGGGGGCCCGTGGGTTTTGGGGTTTTTTCTATTGCGAAACGGTCACGTTCTGGGTCACGTCGGGGTGGAGGGCCTTAAAAACGGCGCCGGCGATGTCCTCGATGGTGTAAGGCTTACTGACAAAATAGCTGGCCCCCAAGGCCTGGGCCTTTTCCACTTCCTCGTTTTCGGCCATGCCCGAGGCGATTATGGCCTTTTGGTGCGGTTTTATGGCTAAGATGGCTTCGTAGGTTTGGCGGCCGTTTATGCCCGGATCCATGATCATGTCGAGGATGACCAAATCGGCGTCGCTGTTTTTTAAATACTCAACCGCCTCCTCGCCCGAGGCCACGGAGTGGGGCTCGTAGCCAAGGGTTTTTAGGATCTTTTGGGCCAGTTTGCGCTGGATGTCCACGTCGTCGACGATGAGGATTTTTTCGCCGCTCCCCAAATATTCCTCAAACACCGGCTTGGCTTTGGCCTTGGCCGCTTCCCGGACGGCGTTAAAGTAAATGATAAAGGTGGTTCCGTTGGGGTCGGATTTTACCTCAAGGGCGCCCCCGTGACCGCGGACGATCATGTCGACCACGGCCAAGCCCAGGCCGCGCCCGGCCCCGGATTTGTTGGTAAAGAAAGGCTCGAAGATACGCCCCAGGTCTTTGTCGGGAATGCCGGGCCCGTTGTCGGAGATGGATATTTTGGCGAAATTTCCGGGCTTAAAATTTTCGAACGGGCCCGGGTTTTCCTTTAGTTCCTCGGGCTCCAAGGTTACGGTGATCTTGGGGTCCCTATCGACGGTTTGGGAGGCCTCGATTGAGTTTACGATTAAATGCTGAAAAATTTTGATTAGATGCCTGGCCGACCCTTTTATGGTCAAGACTTTTTTGGGTTTTTTAAAGTCTATTTCAACGCTTTTTTTCGAGGCGGCCTGGGCCAATTTTATCGGGGGCGAGGTCAAGCTTTTTTCGATTACGTCGCTTAAATTTATGGGGATTTTGGCCGTGGCCACGCCCTTGGCCAAGGTCATCATGTCGCTTACGACCTCGGTGGCCCTTTGGCCGGCTTCCAAAATCTCGGTCACCTGGGCCCTTTGGTTTGGGGTCAACGTTTCGTCCCTTAATAGTAGCTCCGGATAGCCAATCATGCCCGAAAGAATGTTATTTAAATCGTGGGCCACCGAGGCGGCCATGAGGCCCATCGATTCCATTCTCTGGGAGCGGGAGAGCTTTTCTTTCAATTCCGTTTTTTCGAGCTCGGCCTTGCGCAACTCGGTAATGTCCACGCAAACGCCCAAAACGAAATCCTGCTCCATAAAACTCATGAGTTTTCCGAATAACAAAAGGAAAGCCGTCTGGCCCCGCGAATCCTTTAAAACCAGTTCCTGACCTTTGATGACCTTATTGTGACGAAGATCGTCTAAGAAATTAGACCAGGTCAGCTTGGGGATATCCAAGATCTTGGCCAGCGATCGCCCCTTGACTTCTTTCAAAGGGCGTTTGGCGTAACGCTCAAATTGATCGTTGGCGTCTATTAAGTAGCCGTCTCGATTCATGATGGTGATGATCTGGGGCGAAACCTCAAAGACCGTCCTAAACTTCACCTCGTTTTCGGCCAACTTTCGCTCGGCCTCCAAACGCTTGGAAATCATGCTGTTGGCCGAGCTGGCCAGCCTGGCCAGTTCGGCGAAGGGCTGGGCTTCCGGGTCGATTTCGACCGAGGTCGTGGCCGCGTCGTTAAAAAATTTGGTGAAGGCGGTTATGCTGTGATCGAGTTTCCTGGAAACGATAAAGGATATGACGGCCACCACGGCCAGCATGGCCAGGGATATCAGCAAAACCTTTTTGATCTGGTTTTTTAGGGTGGCTTGTAAATTTTGCTGCATCACCTCCAGGGCCTCATCCAAGACCGAGAAGTTCATCCAGTTGACCACCACCCAGTCCCAGTTACTCAGGGACCTAAAATAAGCCACGCATTCGTAGCGCTCGCCGGTAAAGTTATTGGGCAATTCAAAGTGAACCAAGCCCTTGCCTTTCTCCCGGGCTTGGGTGATGAGCATGGCCAGGGTTTCTTTTAGGGCGGGATCGAATTTTTTTTCGTTGATTTCTCGGCCAATTAGGGAGGGGTCGGGGTTGGAGAGGATTAACCCGTCGTAGGTAATGACCATGAGGTTATCCACGGCCGGCAAGGGGACGTTATCGACCCAGTTTAAAAGTTCCCGGCCCAGGTTTTTCTCGAAATCCGAGTAAAAACTGCTGGCGCCCAAGATCCAATCGAATTTTTCGTAGTATTTTAAAAAAGTTATGGGGACTTCCCCGGCCGGGGTGTCCGAGTCGGAATTGACCAAGACGCGGTAAAAGCCTTCCCCGACACTCTTGACGGAATTGGTGGCCGCCGCCAAACCGTTTTGGTCAAAAACCAAAGTCTCGACGGTTTCGTTATCGTTACTGGCCTTGACGTTATTTTTCCACTCAAGCAAAAACTCGCCGTTGGCGTCTATGCAAAAATAACCGCTCTGGCCTTCGGTAAAGGAGAGGTTATCGAGCATGGCCAAGGTAATGTCCTTGGTCGTTTGGTCGTCAACCCTAAGCCGCCTCTCGTCGGTTTCCATGCCCTCAAGCATGTTCCAGATCTCCTGGACCCGGTTTTTTATCATCTGGTAAAACTTAATCTGGCTGGCCGAGGTCTGGGCGGCTATGTAATCGCAAATCCGATTGGTCTCCAAACTAAGCGACGTTTCGGCCTCGTCGTAAAATTCCTCGGAAAGTTTGGCGCTCTCGTAATCGTGCCTGGACAGTTCATAGGTAATCCACATGACCGCCAGCAAAACTATGGAAACCAACGACACGACGGTCAAAAGTAACGGTATGACCTTGGTCAAGGCGTGTTTTGGTTCCTTTAGCATATGAAAACCTAAAATGGGAAATTACAAAATTACTTAAGGATAAACGAAGGGCGCGTTTTGAGTAAATGGGTTTTGGCGATGGCCGACGGCCAGCGCTTTTGGGGCCAGCGGCTTTAATAAAGCGTCCCGGGGCCCCGGGCTAGCGAAAGGGCCCGGCAATGGTCGAAAACAGCCAACGCGGCGCCAATTCTGGCTAAATAGCAAATTATCTCAATTGTATAGAATTTTTAAGGAGATTGCAACAAATTCGCGGCCACGAGATCGGCTGGCCAGTCGTTATCGCTTAGAAGGTACTCGTTAAACAAAAATCGTTTCACTAAAAATTATTTAAATTAATTTTTTTAGTAGCCTTTAGTTTTTTAAATCAAGGTTTTTTACGATAGTTCCATAAAAATCACTTTAGGTGATTTATTATGGAATTTTTTTGCCTTGATGGGTGGAGGCGGGGCCTGAAAACATGGGTGAAAAATAGCCGGTTAGGTAAATTTAAGCCAAATGAACTTATCTGACCGTTGGGCGGGAAAACAAGAGGCCCGGCTCGCCCGCGGGTCCCTGGGGTGAACTGGGGTGAACTGGGGTGAGCTGAGGTGAGCCGGGGCTTATTGCAATTAATTCTCAATAATGTTATGGTCATGGGTAACCAACCAAATAGAAACCTGCCAGGATTGGGTTTTTTTCTTTAGGGTGGGCGTAAAGGGGCCTTCGTTTGGGGGAAAATTTTGCGGGTAGGTTTTTTGGTTTTTTTAAACCCCGGAGGGGGTTTTTTGGCCCGGGGTGGGAGCCGGGTAAAAAAAAGCGAGGCTAGCGTATGGCTCAAGGGGAACGATTCGAAGGGGCGGGGGAGAAAGCCGCGGGAAAAGATTGGCAAAAAGAATGGTTTGAGGAGGATTTTGCCCCGGGGACTGGGCCCGGGGGAAAAGCCAAGGAAGAATCCAAGTACCAAAGGCTAAAACGGCTGGCTTGGCCGAGGAAATGGACCTTCGCCGTCTCGGGGCTATTGTCGGTTATTTCGTCGGCGCTTAGTTTGGCCCCTTACGTGCTGATATCGCTTTTGATCGCCTTGGCCGTAAACGAAGAAACGCCATTGGGCTTTAGGCACGAGCGCATGGTTGATTTGGCCGCGGTTTTCGCCGTTTTGGTGGTTTTACGCTACGCTTTGTTTTTCTCGTCGCTTATTTTGTCGCACCTAGCCGCCTTTGACATATTGTATCGGCTTAGGAGCGAAATCTGCGCCCATTTGGGAAAATTGTCCATTGGTTATTTTGGGCTGAGGCGCTCGGGCCAGATCAAAAAAG
>JAITJP010000363.1 GCA_031278835.1 Deltaproteobacteria bacterium | reverse complement strand
TCATGTCAATGTCTCCACTTCCGGGACTGGGACCCTTAGGCCGCCAGGTTCTTTCTCATGGGGCTGGGCCCCACGCGGCTAATGGTCTCCGAGAATTCGTTGACGATCTCGGCAAAACGCGGACCTTGCGAGGCTGACAGGTTATACATGGCCAACCTTTCGGGCTCAACGCCGATCTTTTGGATCTCCTTTTGGAGATAAGCCACCCTTTGTTTGGCCCTGATATTGCCATCCAAAAAGTGACAGTTGCCCTCCAAGCAACCGGCCACGTAAACGCCGTCCGCGCCCGACTCGAAGGCCTTGAGGGCTAGGATGACGTCAAAACGTCCGGTGCAAGGTATCAGTACGATTTCCACGTTGCATGGATACTGCAGGCGCATGGAACCGGCCATGTCGGCGGCGCTATAGGCGCAGTATTGGCAGCAAAACGCGATAATCCTTGGTTCAAAATCTTCACTCATCGCGGCTCCTGGGGCGATTTCCGCCTTAAATCAATGTTGTTAAAACGATATGGTTATCAGCCGGCCGGGCCGGCCTAGGGCCAAACCCGGCCGAGCTTAGTTATCGACTTTAGGCCTCGGCGGCCTGAGGTTCCTCAACCATGGCCGCGATCTTGGCCAAGAGCTGTTCGTCGGTGAAGAACTGAAGCTTGATGGCCTTGCCCGGGCATTCGGAGACGCAGACACCGCAACCCTGACAGATGGCCGGTTCCATGAAGGCGTGACCGCGCAGGGCCTCGTCTTCCTCGTTACGGACGATCTTGGGTACCGAGACCGGGCAGGCCCGTACGCAAGTGCAGCAAACCGCGCATTTCTCGGGATCGACCACGGCCACGACACCGCCCACCATGATGTAGGGCTTAGCCAAGATGCCGGCCGCCCTGGCCGCGGAGGCCTTAGACTGGGCGATGGTCTCCTCCAGGGGCTTGGGATAGTGAGCCAAACCGCACAGATACTGGCCATGGGTGGCCAGATCCACGGGCATGAGTTTCATGTGAGCTTCCAGCAAAAAGCCTTCGGCGGTCAGCTGACCCTTGAAAACCTCGACGATTTCTTCCCGCATGGGCGTGGGATCGATGCCGCTGGCCAGGGTCAGGTAATCGGCCTCGATGGCCAAGGGGCGCTTTAAGACGTGGTCAATCACGGTGATCTTCAAGGGACCGCCCGGACTGGCCTCGGTTACCACCGGGTAAGAATCGGTGTCGTAACGGATAAAGCGAACCCCCCGGCTCCTGGCCTCCAGATACAATTCCTCCCTAAAGCCGTAGGTACGCACGTCTCGGTAGAGAATGTAAATGATGGCCTCGGGGTTGCGGTCAAGAATGGTCAAGGCGCTTTCGATGGAGTGAGTGCAGCAGATCTTGGAGCAAAAAGGCCGGGCCTCCTCGCGAGATTCAACGCACTGGATAAAGGCGAAAGTGGTTTTGGGTCTGGTGATGATGGGATCCGATGTGGCCAGGAGCTCATCCACGTCCAGAGACAACATGACCCGATGATTTTGCCCGTAGAGATAGCTCTTGGGCTCATGGGCGTGACCGCCGGCCGCCAAAACGGTAACCCCGTGTTTGACGGTAAACTCACCTTTGGGCCCTTCGCAAACGGTTTCGAAGTTCCCCATAAAGCCGGCCGAGGACTTGGGCACGGTATTTTTATAAATGGTCACCAGCTTATTGGCTTCGACCTGGGCGATTAAGTCTTTGACGTAACCGCGGATGTCTTTCTCCCTGGAGAAAAGCTTGTGGGCGTTGCCACCCAGAGTGTCGCTTCTTTCCAGCAAATGAACCGGGAAGCCCAGCTCGGCAATGGACAAAGCCGAGTTTAGACCGGCCACGCCGCCGCCAACCACCAAGGCCTCTCTGGTCAGGCCCATCTTGGTTTGATACATGGGCTCCAAAAGGGCCGCCTTGGCCACGGCCCCGCGGACCAAGTCCTTGGCCTTTTGGGTGGCCTTGACCGGCTCTTTTTGGTGGACCCAGGAATCCTGGTCGCGGATATTGGCCATTTCGAAGAGATACTTGTTTAGACCGGCCTGGGCTAAGGTCTCCCTAAACATGACCTCGTGGGTTCTGGGCGAGCAGGAAGCCACGACCACCCGGTTTAAATTGTGCTCGATGATGGCGTCCTTGATCTTGGTCTGAGTATCGGAGGAACAGGTGAAAAGGTTGTTTTCGCACAGCTCCACGAAGGGCAGGTTTTTGGCGTAATCGACCACCTCGGGCACGTTCACGACCGAGGCGATGTTTATGCCGCAGTGGCAAATAAAAACTCCGATACGCGGAACCTCACCCTTGATGTCCCTTTCGTCCGGATAGCTTCTGGACTTGGTTTTGGTGAAGCGGGCCTCAACGATTTCTCGTCCAGCCCCCTCGGCCGCGGCCGAAGCCTCCATAACGGTGATGGGGATGTCTTTGGGTTCATTGATGGCCCCGCAGGCGTAAACGCCCGGGCGGCTACTGGAAACCGGGGTGAAGGCATGGGTCTTAACAAAGCCCTCGTCGTTTAGCTTGATGTTTAGACCCTTGGCCAATTCCGGCAAGCCGGCCGAGGGGGTCAGGCCGACCGAGAGGACGACCATGTCAAAGACCTCGGTCCTGCGCTGGCCTTTCTCGTCAATGTATTCCAAGGCCACGTCGCCGTTGATTTGCGGGGTCAAGGTATGAACCCGGGAACGCACGAAACGAACCCCGGCCTCTTGGGCCCGGTTGTAATACTTCTCAAAGTCTTTGCCGTAGGTTCTGATGTCCATATAGAAAATGGAAGCGTCCAGTTTGCCGCCGGCGTGTTCCTTGGCGATGTAGGCCTCTTTGATGGCGTACATACAGCAAACCGCTGAGCAGTAACGCTTATCGCAGCGGTTGATGTCCCGGGAACCCACGCACTGGAGCCAAGCGATCTTTTCCGGTTCCTTATGATCGCCCGGTCTAACCATGTGCCCTTGGAAGGGGCCGGAAGCCGAGAGGATACGCTCAAACTCCATGGAAGTGACCACGTTGGGCCATTGGCTGTAACGGTAAGTCTCGGAACTGGCCGGGTCAAAGAGATCAAAGCCAGTGGCCACGACCACGGCCCCAACCTCGATTTCGATGATCTCGGGCTCTTGGGCGTGGGTGGCCAAGGTCAAGGCCCCGGGCAGGCAAGCCTTAACGCAGCGATAGCACTGGCAACAGGCCCCGCAGGAAATGCAGCGGGCCGCTTCCTTGATGCCCACATCCTCGGGTAAGCCCAGCTCAAATTCTTCAAAATCTTTGCAGCGCTCCGAGGCCGGCCTGGTGGGCATGGTGGCCCGGGCCACCTTGGGATCGTGCAAAGGCACTTCCCGGTAATTTTCATGGCCAGTAAAGGTCAGGGGCTTGCGGCCCTCGGCCAAATCCTCACCAGCGAAATAGCGCGAAATGGAGATGGCCGCTTCTTTTCCGGCGGCGATGGCGTCGATGGCCAGGGCCGGTCCGATCTGAATGTCGCCGCCCGAGAAAACGCCCGGATAACCGGTGGCCAGGGTGATGGGATCGGCCTTGATGGTCTGGCCCCGGCCAATCTCGATACCCTTGATGTCTTTGACCGATTCGCTGGAGGGCACCTGGCCAGTGGCCGAGATGACCAGATCGAATTCCTCGACCAAAACATCATTGGGGTTATCGGTTAGCTTAGAGCGGCGATCATTGGGGTCGCCGCTGGGCACCACGGCCGTCAAATAAGCGGCCACTTTGTCGCCCTTGGCCTCAAACTTTTGGGGAGAGCGCAGGGTGACCAGTTTCATGCCCTCCTCGATGCCCTCGTCCACTTCCCAGTGCCAAGCCGGCATGGCCCCTTTGCCGCGGCGATAAGCCAAGGTGACTTGGCCGCCCAGGCGGATGGCCGACCTGGCCGCGTCCATGGCCACGTTACCGCCGCCCAGGACCAGGATTTTTTTGCCTTTATAAATGGGGGTCTTGTCTTCACTAAGGTTGACCTCCCTAAGGAACTTAACCCCGGAGACCACCCCCGGCAGATCCTCGCCAGCGACACCCAATTTGGCGTTATTGTGGGCGCCCATGGCCAAAAACACGGCCTTGTAACCCTCTTCGAATAGATTCTCAAGGGTAAAGTCCTTACCAAGAGCGGTATTGTATTTGATTTCAGCCCCGGAGAATTCCAAAACAAAATCAATTTCCGCCTGCAGGACCGAGGGCGGTAGACGGTAATCGGGGATGCCCAGTCTGAGGGCCCCACCGGCCACCGGGGCGGCCTCAAAAATGACGCTCTTAATGCCCCGACGGGCCAAATGATAGGCGCAAGAAAGACCGGCCGGCCCGCCGCCGATGATGGCCACTTGGCCTTCCTTGGCTTCTTCCAAGGTGAAGGTGGCCCCGGCTTCCTTGAGATCGCCCTTGTCGGCCACCAGGCGCTTAATGTCCTTAATGGCCAAAGGCGCTTCCATCTGGCGACGGCGGCACTCGGACTCACAGGGATGGGCGCAAACCCGGCCCAAGGTACCCGGTAAAGGCAAAACGTCCAAGATGACCTCAAGGGCTTCCTGGAAGCGGCCCTTGGCGGCCAAGGAAACGTAGCCGTGGGCGTTGACGTGAGCCGGGCAGGTGATGACGCAGGGGCTAACCCCTTCTTTGGTTAAGGCGTAGGCGTTGGGAAAGGCTTGGGCGTAGGATTTGTAGGTGACCGTGCGGGTATTTTGGTTCATGTTGAACTCAAAGGGCAGGTCAACCGGACAGACTTTGGCGCAGTCTCCGCAGGCGGTACACTTGGCGCTGTCGATGTAGCGGGGGTTCTTCCTAATCCTGGCTGTGAAATTGCCTGGCTGACCGGAAATGTCAACCACCTCAGCGCAATTCATGGTTTCAATGTTGATGTGCCCGCCAACATCGTTTAGTTTAGGCGAGATTATGCACATCGCGCAGTCGTTGGTAGGAAAGACCTTGTCAAGCTGGGCCATTCGTCCGCCGATGGCTGGATTTTTTTCAACCAGGTGCACGAAATAGCCCATTTCCGCCAAGTCAAGGGACGTCTGCATTCCCGCGATGCCGCCGCCTATAACCAGGACGGCACCTGATTTGTCAGTTTTGGTAGTCATATAATGAATCTCACCTTCGTTTGTCGGAGATCGTCCAAATTTTATAACGATCTCGAAAGGAACGCCAAGCGTTCATGAAAAGGTGGGAACGGCCCATTGGATCGTTCTCTCAAAAGACGTCTTAATTAGGCGTCTTGCTCTAAATCCGCGGCCCCTTTAGGTCGGTCCGTCAAAGCTCTGAGGCCCCAAAGGCCTTTAATCCAAAGATTTTTTTCCACGGATCGTCTGGGGACAAGCCCCAAAAAACGAACCGCCGACTCAGAGAAAGATACCTTTGTTGAGTTACCCCAAAATATTAATCTAAATGTCATAATGTGTCAATAAGATTTTTTGACGGATCCGGCCGTCAGTCCCTTTATAAACAAAATTTCTTGGGCCCCTGCCAAAAAAACCAAAATTATCAAACACTTAAAAATTTACGGCCTCCTTGACCATATTTAGCCCTTGACTCCAATTGTAGCCGATTCGGGTCATTTCGAACAGACTTCAAGGGGTCACAATAGAAAAAAATAGCCCCCAATGACCAAAGGAGCTGTCCGCCCAGGCCCCCAAGCCCGGCCCTCCGAGGCTACTGTGTCAAAATTTAATGTGATTTCCCCAGTTTAGCTAAAATAAGCCCAGCCAAACTGGCCCCAGGCCCAAGCACCCCGGTCATCTAGATGTCTAGAAATTTCCTATTCTTAAGACCCTAGCCCAGGCCCCAGCCCCTCCAGCCAACTCGTCAAAGAACCTTTTTTCCCAAAGGGCCAGCCCCTGGGCCAGCAAATGTCCACCAGGCCCCTACCAATAAAGTAAAATTTTTTTGACAAAAATAAATGGTCAGCCCCCGACCAGCCCCCTTTACTTTTGACCTATTTGGCTCAAATAAAGCACCCTTAAGCCTCTCCCCATCAAGTCAAA
>JAITJP010000247.1 GCA_031278835.1 Deltaproteobacteria bacterium | reverse complement strand
CCAACCGAGGCGGCGTACAGTAAAAATAAACCTCGAAGAACATTGGTGGAAACTTTTTCGGATAAGAAATTTATCAGCATGACCAGGCCGATTTGGGCCACGAAAACCAATATACAGAGGCCTTTGCTCCGCAGCATGGCATACATAAAATCGCTGCCAAAGAGCATCCAGGCCGAAATGGTCGTGACCATTAAGCCGGCCAGCATCCAAAAGTAGACGTTTTGGAAAAACTTAACTTCCGAGGTTACCTCTAAAGCTCCAGCCCCAGGTAGGGCCATGGCCCCGTAATTGCTCGGCTGCCCTGGCCCCGGGTAAGGTGAACCCTGAGGCGGCTGACCGTAATAGGAGCCCTGGGGCGGCTGGCCCGTTCCCGGGTAAGGTGAACCCTGAGGCGGCTGACCCGTCCCCGGGTAAGGTGAACCCTGGGGCGGCTGACCCTGCTGGGGATATTGACCCTGTTGCGGATACTGGCCCGGCTGCTGATTTTGCGGCTGCTGAGGTTGATTGGGATATTGGCCTGTTCCGGGATTCCACGGTGGTGGTCCATTTTGATTAGCCATGATTTCTCCTGACGCTTAGGCTGGAAAGGCCTAACTGGTTTAATGATTTCCCGGGCTAAGGCCGGGAGTGATATATTTTAAGAAAAACTAATTTTTAAGGTCCAATTTCTCATGTTTGTCTAGAAAAATAATAAGACCAATAGGGAAAAAAATCAAGGCCTTTAGTCCTTTGAAAAGGCCGAAAGGCTCAAAATCGTTTTTAAAAAAAATCGAAAACCATGCTCTTGGTTAAGCGGGTTTTTTTTCTCCCATGACCTTAGTTTGGCCCTCACCAAGTCCGGCCAGATCGGCCACTCGAGGTGGCTTCAAAAATGGCCCAGTAATCGGTCTCAGAAGCCCCTAGACAAGCGCCGCGGGATTTTTAAGCCTCTTAGTCCGGTTTTTTCTTGGAGGGGCTCTGGAGGCCTTTTAAAGCGATTTCAGCCGGGGCGAGTTTTAAAATTCCAGGCGGGCGCAAAAATTTAACTGAAATTTATAATTTATTATCTTTATTTTCAAAACAACGGGAAAGATTTGTCTTTACTGGATAAAAATTCCTATTTTTTATTTTTAATTCTCTTAGAACTCTCACTATAGTTGAGCTCGAAAAATGTTATCTAAATTAAAAAACGCCTGGCTTTATGGGGGCCTTTTTATCTGCCTGAAGAGCCTTAAAGCAATAATCAAAAAAAAATTGTTTAAAATTTATTTTGGGCTTAATGGAAAGGTGGGGAGTTTTTACGTTTTTACTCGCTAAAATTTAGTTGGCTCATCATGGTCTTGGCTAGGATATTTCATATCATATTTCATTGACGATTGATATTTAATATGAACTTGTAAAATAATTTTTATTTTGTTTTAAAATTTTTTTGCTTGAAAAATTGGGAGCGCAAATATATATTACTGGCAAGCCTTGAATTATAGGGAACCGGTTTTGTGGATGGTTTTTTTTAAAGGGCTAAACCTCGCCTTATTCAAGCGATTTTCAACTCTCCTCATGGCTTAATCCTATTTGGCCATTATTATGGGAAAAATAAGGGGCCTTGCTTGAGAGTTTATTCTAAGGCGAAAATGACAAAATTTCGCCAGAAATGGTTATTTTAATTTTGTGAGGTAAACATGGCCAAAGTGGGCCCCAAGGGCATGAAGATTTTAAAACTCTTTCATTTGATAGCCGCCGGATTGTGGATAGGCGGAGCGGTGGCGCTTAATTTAATGATTTATGCCCTGCCTTTGCCGCAATCGGACGGTGAGCTCTACGGCTATAACATCGCTTGCAAATTCGTTGACGACTACGTGGTCATACCCGGGGCCATAGGCTGTTTGGTCACTGGTTTTTTAATTTGCTTACTTACCCAGTGGGGTTTTTTCAAACATCGCTGGGTCATAATAAAATGGTTCTTGACGGTGGCCTGTATCTTGTTTGGAACTTTTTATCTTTCAAAAACCGTCAACAATCAACCGCACATTAGCGCCGATGAAGGAACCATGGCCCTGGCCAATCTTGATTATGTCAGTAACCGCCTGGGCAGCCTTCGGGGCGGCCTGCTCCAGTTGATTTCCATGGTGGTCATGTTTTGGCTCTCGGTTTGTAAACCCTTAAAAGGCCGCGGGAAAGGCGTAATTCCCAAGCCAGAAAAATTAGACTCATAAGATTGGTCTTTTTTTTAAGTTAATTTTAACCGCCGCCTTAGGACAAAACCTGGTAATTAAACTTCCTTCACTAAACCTTTCGCCTTAATGGCCCCAATTATCTTGAGCAGCCGCATAATTCTTAAAAGCGTCTGTCATCCATGATTCGGCTTTTTCTAAAAATTCATTTATTGGTTTAATTGAAAATCAAGATTTTACCCCAAAAAATAACCATTTCCCATCGGCCCTGGCCGATGAGAAATGGTTATTTTTAAATTAAAACTCGGACTAATTTATAAAGGTGAGGGCCTCGGTCAGGGCGGCCCGGTGACCGATCTCGTTATTAAAAAGCCTCGCGGGAAGGGCTTAATTCCCAAGCCAGAAAAATTAGACTCATAAGATTGGTCTTTTTTTTAAGTTAATTT
>JAITJP010000223.1 GCA_031278835.1 Deltaproteobacteria bacterium | reverse complement strand
CAAGGTCAAGTGGAATTGCAAGAAGCGGAAGCCTTGGACTGGGTCATCGCCGACATCAGCCAAAAGATAGGCGCCATAATGTTTAATGAGTTTTAGCCGTGACATCTTCAATTTTAATGGGTCGTCCGGCCCGGTTTTGGAAATCAAATGAAAAAACCGGCTCGGTAACTTGTCAGGCCTGCTTTCACGGTTGCGACATTCCCGACGGGAAAAGGGGCTTTTGTCAATCGAGGGTTAACAAAAACGGCATCCTCTACACCTTAAACTACGGCTATACGGCTTCCTTGGCCTTGGATCCGGTGGAAAAGAAACCTCTCTACCACTTTCAACCTGGTTCCATGACTTTTTCCGTGGGGGCCCCGGGCTGTAATTTTACTTGCCTGGGTTGTCAAAATCACGATCTTAGCCGTCCAGGCCTCTCCTGGCCGGGCATCAAATACAACCCCAAGACCATAGCCCGTTTGAACCAAATGGCTTTCGACAACGGGGCCGACAGCTGGTCTTTCACCTATAGCGAACCGACCGTTTTTCTGGAATACGCCATTGATCTGGGCCAGGAAGCCTACCTAAACGGCCTGCCTTCCATCTGGGTCACCAACGGTTCCATGTCCCCGGAGCTCTTAAAATCCCTGCCGCCGGAGGTCGTGGCCATGAACATCGACCTTAAGGGTTTTACCAAAAAGTTTTACGCCGAAGTGGCCGGCGGCCAACTAAGCGTGGTCAAAGACAACATCGAACTGGCCTTGTCGCTGGGCCTATGGGTGGAAGTGACCACCCTAATCATCCCGGGCCTAAACGATTCCATCAGCGAGCTGGA
Organism: Deltaproteobacteria bacterium; assembly: GCA_031278835.1. Taxonomy (GTDB): domain Bacteria; phylum Desulfobacterota; class Desulfarculia; order Adiutricales; family Adiutricaceae; genus JAIRNQ01. The sequence continues at coordinate 5,148 of JAITJP010000223.1, read as the reverse complement.
AGAACTGACCTACTATCTGGCCTCGCTAAGTCCCGATCTGCCTTGGCACATTAGTAGGTTTTTTCCCCGGCACCGCCAATCGCACATCCCGGCCACGCCCATCTCGACTCTGGAAAGGGCCAAAGACATTGCCCAAAATAATGGCCTAAACTACGTTTACATCGGAAACGCCTTTAGCCCCAAATACGGCGATACCTTTTGCCCCAGCTGCGGCCTAAGCCTAATCGAACGCCACGGTTTTACCTTGGTTAGAAACGACCTGACCCAGGGCGGCCTTTGCCCCAAATGCCGCTCCAAAATCGCCGGCCGTTGGCATTTTTCCTTTGAGGCCCATCAGGCCACCGATTAGCCTCCGGCCTGGTGGGCTTTTAAAAAAAAACCAATACCTTCGTCTTCACAAAAGGCCCTAAAAAAGGTATACTGGTCCGGGCCAAAGGGACTAAACCCCCAAGGCGCTCTCCTTGGTATCCCCCCCTAGGTATCCCCCTTGGGTATCCCCCCTAGGTATCCCCCCTAGGTATCCCCCCTGGTCCGGCCTTTTAAAGCCAGAGATTTTTTTTCGCGGAGACGTACCGAAGTGGCCGTAACGGGGGCGACTCGAAATCGTCTTGTCGGTGAGAGCCGGCACGTGGGTTCGAATCCCACCGTCTCCGCCATAAGCTTTTTCTTACGATATTTGATGATGACCAATAATAACTTAAACCCCTTGTCATTCAAGGGGTTTTTTGTTTTTATGGGTCTTTTATTTAAAAACTTCAATCATGGGGCCACCGTAAAAACCAATGAGGCCGCGTAGGTTTCCCGATCGCATACGCTTAAATCGCTGTACGGGCCGCTTTTACTGACCTTGGCCAACCACTGCCCTGGCCTTAAGGGAATAATTTCAACCAAACCTTCCTCATTAGTGGTCTCGGAAAAAGCCAAGGCCTTGTTTCCCTCGGTAAAGCCGACGAAAAAAGCCCCCAGGTTGGCCGAGGCCAAGGGTTGGTCGTCAAAAAGTACCTTGACTGGAAATTTTTCGCCAACCTTGATTTTTTGGGGATTAATCTGGGGCACCAGCTCAAGCTTTTGCCCCACGGGCTTAATAACGAAACTATCCTCACCAGCCTCAGCCGCTCCGCTGGCTTCCGGCGCTTCGCTGGCCTCAGCCGCCGGGCTGGCCTCCGGCGCTCCGTCGGCCTCAGGGGCCTCAGGGGCCTCGGGGGCCTCGGGGGCCGGGGGCAGGTAAACTAGAGCCTTGCCAAAATTTCCCCCATATGAGCAGGTGGTGGCGCTGGGCTCCTCGGTCTTGGACTTTCTGACCAGGCCATCTGGGGTTCGGCTGGCAAAACTGGCTATACTTGAGGCCAAAACGTAATAACTTCCAGCACTCAGGGGCTCTTCGGAAACAAAACTCTCGCCGCTTTTTCCGGCCTTAAGCTTAACCTGACCGCCGGCCCCAACCATGGTGATGGGGTCATATCTCTCTTTGTAGGACTCGGCCTTGATGGGGTTTAGCTTGGGAAAATCGCCCATGCCTTGAAAGACCTGGGCCGGTTCCCCCAGGGTGGCCTTTTCCACTCCGGCCCAAAAATCTATGGCCCAGGCCGAACCCGACCAAGTAATCAAAATCGCCAGCGAAAAAACTAAAATTTTACACATTATAAGCTCCTTAAGCGATATTAATAAAAGAGTATAAACTTTAAAAATCAATTAACTAAAAATCAAAACCCGGACAGGCCCACCCAAAAAAAAAGCTCTACCCAAGGTCAAAAAGCCACCTGAGCCCCTACCAAAACATGCCCCGTAAAGTCACGAAAAGGGGCCTAGGAGAGGCGGGCAAGGCTTTTTGGCAATGGAAACCCAATAAAGCCCTGGAGGCCGTCTACGGGGCTCTGGACCAGTTTTTGGCTCTTGGCGCGACAGCGATCATACCACCATGGCCCGGCCCGCCGTCAAGGCCCCTCTTTGAGCCCAAACCGGCTTGGAAAAAAAAATAAACCAAAGCTCTTGGTTTTTTATGATTTTCTTTAGCCAAGGCTAATATCCACAATAACTCTACCACGATCATGCTTTGCTCTCAATTTCCCCGCCTAGGGCTAAGCCATGGCCCCTCTTGTTTTAGAATAAAAAGGCTATTGAGCCGGCCCAAGTCAAGATTTAAGATTTTTTGAGATGATATATGGTTTTTTTGTTTCTTGTTTCTTATTTTTTGTTCCAAGAAAAAATACCTAGCCGCCATACTGTCGGGAAATTATCATGTCGTATTCTCCCTTAGGATATCCGGGTGGTAAGGCCCAGGCCATAGGCCAATTGTACAAAAGCAAAGACCTTAGGACTTATAATTTTAAGTGAGGCTAATCTATAGCCCACCGATAAAAAGCGCTAAAACTTAAATTTAAAATATAATTTAACATGAAAAAATATTACTTACTAATCTTTATTGTAAATTTTAGTAATCTATAAAGCCAAAACGAAAATTAAACACAAATAACCAATAGAAAAACCAGCTTTTAGGGGGCGCTTCTGGCCCTGGTCAGGAAAGAGACTTAAAAATGGTGAGTTAAAATAAACTTAGTCATTGCCTTGATCGAATTATGGAGCTATTATTTAAAAGTGAGGAATTTTTTAAATTTAAGCCATTGAAGCCAGATGGCCTGAGATTTTTCTTCCAGGCGGGCCGGCTTGGGCCAGGGCCCTGGACCTGGGCTTAGTCGAGGCCCGCTGTGGTGAGCGGCCATTGGTCGGGAGCCTTTTTGGCTGGCGGCCAAGGCTGACTGATTAAAAAGCCAAAGGCTTTATGAGGCCCAGAAATCATCTTAAGCGGCCACGGCTAGAGCCGCTGGCTTAAATTATTGACTTTTGACAAATCATTTTAACTTAATCACAATATAACTCTTAAGGATAAAAAAATGTTTCTAAAATTATCGTCAATTTTTATCTTATTTATTTTTACTTTAAACTTTAACTATAATATTATTAATAATTTAACTTTACATAATTATAAAGCAAATGATATATTTAATAATTTAATCTTAGAGGCTGTTTCATCAAAAATAATCCATGAAAAATTGACGAATAATAAAACTATAACCATTAATTCTGGCCATAGCTTAAATATATTTCAAAATTTTCACATAATTACCTTTACCAAGACTATGCTTGCCAAGATAAGCTCAGCCAGGCTTGGGCCTGGCGCGATTAAGGGCGACTTGGTTAATCAAGTACCGGGCTCCAGAGAAACCAAGGACCTACTTATCGCTCAAAACCAGTTAGCAAAAAATATTTATAATTATCAAGATAACCATATACTATCTTTTAATAATTATTTAAAAATATACAATGAGAAAAGATTAAATGACAAATGGAACTACGAGCCTATTCATCCTGAATTGACTAACATTGACTTTAATATTTTGCCTTCAATTTTTCCAATAACTACCGAAGTTTTTCTCGGAATAAATGATCGAAGCTCACAATCATTAGAAGATATTAATATTTTTTACTTATTAGGAGTAGACAATAAACAACAAGAAGAGCTTAATAAATATTTATCAACGCTAAATACTATCTCTTTTGAAATTTTTATTGGATTTTTACCTTTGCTATTAGTACAAGAACAACTTGATTATCTTGAACAATTAATTAATAATAATAATTTAGAAATAAACGACAAATATAAATTAATATCATCATATTTAAATGAAGAAGTTCCTGATATAAATGAGATATTAGCTGAAATTACTTTAAAAATAAAAGAACAATTAATAACCACTCGAATTAAATTAATGGAAAAATTATACGAGAATAATCCAAATGCCCTAGAGAAAATTATAGAGGCCAAAATAGCCTGGGCCAGCTGGTTCTATGGTGACCTGGCCAGGATTCTTTCTCAGATACCTTAATCTAAGGACAGATAAAACCAAGACTTGGCCGGAGCGCCCAGGGGCCAGGCTAAGGGGCCTCGAAATTAAGCTCTGGCCAGACTTTGAGCCCCGTGAAATTGAGGCCAGACTTACCGGCTCAGGTTTTTGGGCCAGCCAGATGGCCGTTTTTTCGCCGCTTTTTAGCCCAACCGGTAGATATAGCCATGAGGCTGGGCTGGGAAAAAATAGACCAGGGCTGAGCCTAATTTTTGTTCTGGCCTGCCCTTTTTTGTCTTTATTTCTAAGTCAAATTACATGAAAAGCCTTAAAACTGCCAATATAGTTTATTTAATAAAAGCTATTTTATTAAATTTACAATTAAACAACATTTTTATTAACTTTATTTGGGCGCTTGAGAATGGGTCAAAAAATTTATCTTGCTTGAAAAGGTCGCCTATGATAAATTGATTCACTAAATGGAAAGTTGAAATTGGTCGATCCGGCCCAGGTAAGAGCGGGATATCGTGAAAAATTTTTCGTTATTGCTGGGTAAATACTAACCTTTATCATTTATTTCTAATTTTTTGACAATCTGGAGGCCCTTTTCAGCCAAGGTGGGCCAAAAAGTCAGCCCAGTAGTTGAACTTAGTAGGTGGGCCCAGTAGGTGAGCCCAGTAGGTGAACCAAGTAGGTGAACTTAGTAGGTGAACTTAGCGGAACCGAGCCAACCCTTTTTAGAACCTAGTGAAAAAACTGGAAAAATTTTAAGCTTAGCGGCCATAGGCGCCTGATGAAAGGCCTTAAGGGCCAGTCAAGACTGGCTTGTCAGAGAGATTTTTTAGCCCCGGCCAGTGAACTGGACCTATTGAAGATTGGCTAAAAAAAGCCACTAACAAGCCCCGACTGGAATGTTTACCTATTAAAAAGAATTATTAGCGGCCAAACGAAGGCCGCTTGTTAGTTAACACCAATAATTTTCTCGGCTTAGCCTTTTTTGAGAAAAATGAGCAGCGTTTAAGCCGATTAACCACCACTAAATAGCGTAAATTACGCTAGAGTTAGTCAATTTCAATTTTAAGGTCAAGAAGGCCTATCGAAGGTTGTCTTCGATAGGCCTTTTTTTTATTTTAACTTGTTAATTTTCAAATTCTTTTATTAAAGTAATTATGAGGAAATAACATGGATAAAAAATATATCGTTAAATTACAAGATACCGAGGTGAAGGCTTTAACCGTTATCCTAAATAAAGGCAAGCACCCGGCCCAGAAAAGGAAAAGGGCCCACGCCTTGCTTTTGGCCCACG
>JAITJP010000211.1 GCA_031278835.1 Deltaproteobacteria bacterium | reverse complement strand
AAACGAAGGTGCTTTATGGGTCTCGTCATCAACCACAACATGCCGGCAATCTTCACCAGCTATATGCTCGACAATCATTATTCCCGCCTGGCCGTAAACACGGAAAGACTATCCTCGGGCCTTAGGATTAATTCACCTCAGGATGATCCGGCTGGTTACGGGGTTAGGGAATTGATGCGCTCCGAGATTGGGGTCATGGAACAGGGTCTAAGAAACACCGCCGATGGCATCAGCCTATTACAAACGGCCGAAGGAGCCTTGGCCGTCATCGACGAAAAACTTCTTAGGATGAGAGAGCTGGCCGAGCAGGCCGCCACGGGCACCTACACCACCTTACAAAGAGAAATCATAAATTCCGAATATCAAGCCATGGCCGCCGAAATCGATCGGATCGCCACGGCCACGAATTTTAATGGGGTCAAACTCCTGGACGGCAGCATGAGCGCCGCCCACCACGGTTTGGGCTTAAAGATCCATTTTGGGGCCGGAGACAATCAGGCCGAGGATTACTATTTCGTCAATATCGAAGACGTCAGGGCCACCACGGCCACGGGACTTAGGGTTGGCGGGGACGCCAAAAACGACATCTGGAGCACCAACAGTATGGTCGGGCCAGAGGCGGCCGCCGGCTGCTGCGGGGGAGGCATCCCCAGTTTAAGTCAACCGGTCTCGGCTTGGGTCGGAGGCAGTATCTTCTCATTTGGTTATAACTGGGATCAACAAGAAAACAACGATCTTGACTTAAACAAAGGTCGATATGTGGCCGGCGCCTACGCCGTCAGCGAAAACGCCACCCTGGAGAGCTTGATTAATGCCGTCAATCAAGGCAGCCAGTCCAGGGTCAGGGTAGATTTTCAAAACGGGGTCAGCGGATCGGAATTGGTCGGTAATGACCTGGAAAACAACGTTAACCGTATCTGCCTAGATAACGAGATCTACTACTACGGAAGCGCCTCCTTAGCCGCCACCAATTGTAGTGAGGACAGCATGCTCGTTAATCTGGGCGAGTATTTCTCGGCCACTGGGACCATCACCAACTCTGAAAACTTTTTATCGGCCTTCGCCACGGCCGTAAACACGCAAAGCAAGAAATTTTGGGCCAAAGTTGAGGATTTTTCCTACAAGTCGGGCTACACTTCCATCTATATTTTTAACCGCCAAGGGGGAAATCACGACGATTTAAAAGCCAGCGACCAACAACTGGGCGACGCCGTGGTTGGCAGCGCCAGTTTAGAAAAAGCCATCACCTGGTATAACGACGAGACCGGAACCGAAGGTCATACCGGTTCATTTTTTGGAAATGGAGGAGAGTATTGGGGTACTTTGCGGGCTCAACCCACCGGCTATGGCACCTACGGGGTCAGTTTGAACGGCCGGGACGTGGGCCTGGAAAGGGATCTATGGATCCTAAACACCGGAGCCAGCGATGACCCGGACAACAATCTGGACATTAACTTTTTCGGGTATTCCGTAAATTACGCGGCATCGGAATATTACGGATACGGCCTGGTTGGCACCACCAGTGGTCTTAACCGTGAATCCTTTTTCGAGGTCCAAAACGCCTCGGACGGAGACTGGAAAGGAGCCAGCCTTCGCAGCCAATCAACGGCGCAGATAGCCCTGGAGGCCGTAGCCGAGGCCATCGCCAGGAAAGACACTATCAGAGCCAAATTGGGAGCCATCATCAATAGACTAGAAAACACCTTCACCAACCTTGAAACCATGCGAGAGACCCTTCAAGGAGCCGAAAGTCGAATCTCAGACGTGGACGTGGCCACCGAGATGACTGACTTTGTTAGAAACCAAGTTCTAAGCCAAGCGGCCGTTTCCATTCTCAGCCAAGCCAACGCCCTGCCTGAGATGGCCCTATCGCTACTAAACGGCTAAAGGCCGTAAACGTCCAAGACAAGTTCCTAACTCAGCCAAGCCCAGGCCCAAACTGAGATAGTCTTATCACCACCAAACGGCTAAAGGCCGTAAGCGTTCCAAATCCAAAATAAATAATCGAACGCGAGGAGATCCGTCATGTTGAAAATCAGAGAATTCGAGGAAATGAACCAAGTGACCGGCCTTTTGGCTAAAACCCTTTCCGGAGCCATCGGCCGGGACATTCCCAAAGACGTGGCCATGACCATCTTGGCCGCCAAAAAGCAGATGGAAAGTCTTCCCGAGGTCATTGAAGACCTGAATCTGGCCTTCAATCGCTATTTGACCTTAAATGACGCCATCACCCGCATGACCGATCTGGCCAATATCTCGGCCAACATGATTGACGGGCCCAACGTTTTGGCCGTCAGACAGGACATGGAGGAAGAGTTCCACGCCTTGGCCAGGGTGGTCGCCGAAGAAGCCGGCCGACAGCACTTTGAAAATTCCAGCTTGACTATTCTCAATACCGGTTCGGCCCTTCTGGCCGTCACCATTCTCACTTACCTTAAGCCGGTTCTGGAAAAACTCGATCACGATATCAGGGGTCAAAAGGAGCTGATTATTGAAGCCATCGAGGAAACCATGAACTTTCTGGGCATAGTGGCCATGAGCTATCCCGAGGCCGAAGGCATCTCCGACATTAGGGAGACCCTTAGTAAGGTCACCTTACCCGAGCAGGTCGATTCGCCCATCGAGTATAGCCCGACCCTTCACTAAATCGAGAAACATCATGACCGTTAATCAGGCTGGGTTTTTGGGCCGGCCAAAACCCAGCCCAGGCCATGAGTTTTTTTTTGATGAATGAAAAAAACCCCGGTGGCCAAAAGGCCGGAGCCGGGGAAGTTTTGAGATTAAGTTTTTTTTGGTCAAAAAGGGCCAGGCCATCTGGGCGCGGTCAATCAGGGCGGCCATAAAATGGTTTTTTTGAGAGAGCCCGGATTAAAAAAATCCTGGCATTTTGGCTTTTTTTTGAAGGCCAAGCCACCACCAAAAAAATCTTATTCGGCGATTTGTTCCTGGGTGGTCGGGGGAGACATTTTTCTTACGACTATGCGGGCGATGTCGTTGTAAAAAACCATGACCATCAGGGCCAAAAGGGCAAAGACGCCCACGGTCTGGCAAACCTCCTTAAACCTTTGGCTTAAGGGCTTGCGCCTGATGGCCTCCAGACAAAAAAAGAAAATTTGTCCGCCGTCCAAAACCGGTAAGGGCACCAAATTGATGATGGCCAGGTTTACGCTAATCATGGCCATCAAGGCCACGAAATCGGCCAAGCCCTCCCGAATCTTACTGCCGGCGGCTTCGGCAATCAGGATGGGGCCGCCCATGACCTTGGGGGAAATTTTAGTTTGGATGAGCTTAACCAAAGTCATGTAGGTCAGCTTAATGATATTCCAGCTCTCCATCAAACCGTGACCCAAAGCGCTTATTGGCCCGACCTTTTCGGTTATGATGTCCGGCTTATTGTTTACCCCAATCATGGCCGTGTAAAGGGTTTTGCCTTCAAGGTTCTGCCTGGGCTCAAGTTTTGGGGTAACTTCCAGAGTTATTTTTTGGCCGTCCCTAAGCAATTCAAAGATCATGGCTTTTACGGGAGCCGGGCTTTCTGAGTTGCGAGTTTCTTCGGGGCCCTGGACGGCCATGACCAGGTCAGCCCAATCGGAGATCGGCTTACCATCAATGGAAGTCACCAAATCGCCTGATTTGAGGCCAGCCAGTTCGGCCGGTTTGCCTTTAACCACTTTGGAGATTCTAGGGGTCGAGCTGGGCCTTAGACCAAGGGACCAGTAAGTTTGGCTGGAACCCAAAATATCTTTGCCTTCCTTGGACTCCGGGCTTACGGTTATCGATAAGCTTTGACCTTGGCGATCGACTAAAATATCCACGGGTTTTCCGGCCGTTTTATCCGGATAATCGGTCACCTCATCAAAGTACTTAACCTCGTGGCCATCCAAACTTAGGATGACGTCTCCGGGTCTAATTCCGGCCAGGTAAGCCGGACCATCTTCAGGAAGATTCCCCACCACCGTGGGCAGGTGTTGGAAACCTACGGCCATGAAAAGGATCCACAAGGCCAAAAAAGCGAACAGGATATTAAAGAGCGGCCCGGCGAAACATATGAGTATTTTGACCCAGGCCGGTTTATGACTAAAGGAGACTTTTTGCTCTTCGGCCGAGATCTCCGATCCCGGTTCTTCGCCCAAAAGTTTTACGTAACCGCCCAAAGGTAGCCAACAAAGTTGATACTCGGTATCGCCATACTTGCGCGAGTAAATTTTTGGTGGAAAACCCAGCGAAAAACGCTCAACCCGAACGCCCAAAAGCTTGGCGGCCAAAAAATGGCCCAATTCGTGAACGAAGATTAAAATTAGAAGTAAAAAAATAAAAGAGACGAGAGTTAGAAACATCTATAGCTCCAAAAAGCCTCTCCCATTAGGAAGAAATCGTAACCATCGGTAAAAAATAGATTTAACCACCGAGCCCCATAGCCAGGGAATAATCTTTATACCATATTTTGGCCAAACGGTGTTACCCCTAGGGCCTGACTCGCCCCAAGTTCAAGAGCAAACCGGCCCCGGCCAACAAAAGCCCCTCCCGCGCAAAACTAAAAAAATCCCCGATCACCAGCAGTTTTTTTTACTCCCCTAGCCAAGGCCAAAATTACTTTAAGCCCAGGGGCCAAGGCCTTTTTGGTTACGGCCCAAACCCTGGGCCCTTTCGAGGGCCAAAAAACAAATTTATCGATAATTTTTTTAACCAAAACCTAAAAATTTAAAAATTCATAAGCTCAAAATTAAGCCTAAAAAAATTCACCTGCCCCTCACTATGGCCAAAATTCCCAGCCTAATTTTTTATTTTTTAGAAAAAAAACCAGCGGCCGGCCCGAAAAAAAACCCTATCGGCCCAGCCAATCGGGCTTTTGAATCACGACTCGCGGCAAGAAAGCCTGGTTGGGGGAGTCCATTTTTTAAAGATATCGGGGGAGCGGCCGTAGAGAGGGCTTAAGGGGCAATCGGGGCCAAGGTCATGAAAATAAGCCCAGAAGGCCTGGGCGGCCAAGACCAGCGGGTCCGGCGGGGCCTCGGGGCCCAGGGTAAAGCCTTCCATTGGGGCCGGCAGAAAGGAAAGGGCCGGACCCAGCAGAATTATGCCTTGGCCCTTGGTATCCAAGGGTTTTAGGGCGGGCATGATTTTGTCTGGACTTAATACCAGGATCTCGGATAGGGCCTCGGGCCAGGGACTCTGGTTTTTTAACGAATAAAGGCGAGTAAAAAGTTCCCCGTGTCTGGCGTCAATGACCGGGGCGATCAGCTTGTCATGGTTTTGGTCCCAAGTAATTTCGCCTTGATTAGAGCCCAGGCCCTTGGCCCCTCCGGCCAAGACGGCCAAAGAAG
>JAITJP010000200.1 GCA_031278835.1 Deltaproteobacteria bacterium | reverse complement strand
GCACCGGGTGGATTCTTTTATGATTTCAATCATGGTAGCTAACGTAATTTTAAAAGGTAAATTGGACAACCCTAACGCTTCGTCTAGAGGGTAGACATAACCTTTAATACCTAAATTTTTTAGATTGCCCGCATCCTTTGGTGTTGATGGTATCAGAGACATTCTTTCGTAACTAACACGCCCAAACTTTGTTAGTACCGATGTAGTACATCGCCGATAGTTTCTCAACTTAACGTTTTTTTGGAGGTATTCGTTTTTTTTTGAGCTATAATTTCGTTTTCCCCTTTTAGGCTTTTCATATTCTCTAATAGAGCTTTAAGGTTGGCTTCTTTAATTTCCCTTGTAAATGTATCAATTAATTCTTCAATCTGACTCATGCCAAGAAAACCGCTGACACTAGATGTGCCAGATATAAATTTTTCCTGATAACTTTTTATAATTTTCAAGTGTGACTTGATTTGTTCAATGTTTGGGCAAGTGACTTCTTCATTGAGGATATTTATGATCTTGTCTATTATATTATCAACATCAGCTTGCTCAAAGTAGATATCTTCTCTTTTCTTTTCGTTATCCATGCTCGATTCCTTTCGGAGGAAAAGTCTTCATCGACTAGCGCAAAAAAAATCTATACCCCTTACGATTTCTACTTTAATTTTAAAGTGGCCCAAAAAGGGCTCCTTTTGGGCCAAACTTATTTCAGGGCCATTTTTGGATCCAAGCCTCCGGGGCCTCTAGGCCCATTAAGGGCCGCTAAGGGGGCTAGGAGCCCTTGGGAAGCCCGGCCGCTACCACCCTAGCCACCCCCTGGTCCAAAGGCCCTCTGGGCTCAATTTTGGGCCTTTACGGGCGGCTCTGGAGAGCTACCTGAGGTATTTCGCTTTGGGCTTATTCGGTTGGTTTCAAAAGCCTCCCGCCCGGGCTGGGCCGTGGGCCAGGCTGGGGCTTAAAGCATGTTTTTTAGGTGAATAGCGCCGCTGTCTTGGTCGGCCAGGAAGTCTTTGAGGGTCTCGGTTAAGATGGCCACGTCTATGGGTTTACTGAGATGACCGTTCATGCCGCAGGCGGCGCAGCGCTCCCGTTCCTCGGCAAAGGCGTGGGCGGTCATGGCCACGATGATTAGGTTTGAGTAGTCGGGGTTTTCGCGGATGCGGCGGGTGGCCTCAAAGCCGTCCATGACCGGCATTTGCAAATCCATGAGAATTATGTCAAAGGGCCGGCCCAGGCGTTCTCGAGAAGCCTTGGCCAGTTTTTCCAAGGCCACCAGGCCGTTTTCGGCCACGGTGACCTCAAGACCCATTTTGCCCATTAGGCCTTTGGCCACCAGGACGTTGACGTCATTGTCTTCAACCAAGAGGACCCGGCGGCCCACCAGTTCCGGAACCACGTTTATGACTTGTTTGGGGCGCTGGCCTTTGCCCTTGGCCCCCTTGGCTTTGGCCGGGACCGGCGAGTCTGGGGCCAGGGGCGGCTCCAGAGTGGGCCTTTCCGACAGGGTGGCTTCCAAGGCGGCCGGGTCTAGGGCCTTTGACTTAGGGGCCAGGGCCTCCGAAGCCTGGGGCTTAGGCCGCTCCGGTGGTGGGGCTTGGGGCGGCCCTCCGGGGCTAGGGCCGGCCTCGGAGGCGGCCAGGTTGGCGCTGGGGGCCTCGGCGCTGGGGTCATCGGAGGGGCTGGAGTCATCGTCGTCATCATCGTTGTCGTCGTCAATGGGGGCCTGGGCGCTGGGCTCTTGGATGATGACCGGAGTTTCCGGCTTAGTTTTGTCCAGATCAAACCAGGCCGTAAAGTTGATGGTGGTGCCCAGGTTGGGCTCGCTCTCGACCCAGATTTGGCCGTTCATAAGCTCGACCAGGCGCTTGGTGATGGCCAGGCCCAGACCGGTGCCGCCGTATTTGCGGGTGGTCGAGGAATCGGCCTGGGTAAAGGCGGCAAAAAGCTTATGGGTTTGCTCCTTGGTCATGCCAATGCCGGTGTCGATGACCTTAAATTCGATGTAACATTTAAGTTCGTTTTTGGAGGCTAGGCCGGCTTGGATGGTAATGGAGCCTTCCTTGGTAAACTTGAAAGCGTTACCGACGATGTTGATGAAAATTTGACTGAGGCGTAAGGGGTCACCGATGAGCTGGTCGGGGATCTGGCCGGTTAGGTTAAAGTTTAAGGCCAGGGAGCGCTTTTTACTCTGCTCGTGGAACATGATGGCGATGTCGTTAAAGACCTTAGACAGGGAGAAGGGGATGACCTCCAGGTTCATCTTGCCAGCCTCGACTTTGGAAAAATCGAGGATGTCGTTGATGATGCCCAACAGGGCCTTGCCGCTGCGGTTGGCGTTTTCGGCGTACTCTTGTTGCTGCTGGTCTAGATTGGTTTGGAGCAGTAGTTCGGTTAGGCCCAAAACGGCGTTCATGGGGGTGCGGATCTCGTGACTCATGTTGGCCAAAAATTCGCTCTTGGCCTTGCTGGCCGCCTTGGCCGCGTCCAGGGCCAGGGTCAGCGGGGTCACGTCGTTTAAAATAACCATAAAGCAGGCCACGTGGCCGGAAACGGTCACGCTGGAAGTTAGGCCCAAACGTTTTAGCCTTAAGGTGTAATAGCGCACCTCGTCTTTGGGTGAAGTTAGCTTAATCTCGTCTCTGAAGGTGTCGCCCATCTGCCCGGCCTGACCAAAGATGACCCTAAAGCCGTTAGGCACGTTATTGGGATGGCCGGAACCGGCCAAAGTGTAAAGCAGATCGGGATTGTCCAGACTCAGGTCTTGTTCCTTTAAAACGGCCAGCATGGTTTTGTTGCAAAAAATAGGCTTTCTTTCTTCGTTAAAAATGGCGATGGCGTCGGGAATGGCGTTAAAGTGATCGCAGATAGCGTCCAGGGTATCGTTTATCGAGGAAATGATGCTGTTAAAATCGCCCTCGTGGGCCTCGGGGTTGGCCCTGACGTTTAAGGCCCCGGAACCGGCCGCCGCGGTCAGCGAGCCAATGTCACTGATGACGTTGGCCACGGCCCCGCTCATGATGTTAAAGGCCCGACTAAGGCTGCCAATCTCG
>JAITJP010000156.1 GCA_031278835.1 Deltaproteobacteria bacterium | reverse complement strand
TAACTTACCAATTACTTTTCGATATTTTTTACCATTTAATCAGCCGGCCCTTTAGAGGTCATGGAGAAATCCTAGCCGGGATGGCCTTAGGAAAACGGCCAAACTCTGGGCGCGAAGCTCCAGGCCTATATACTACTATGGTCGCCTAAGCCTCAGTAAAGAAAAACTTATTTTAGAGATTTTTTTAACTTGATCAAAAGACTTTACCAGAAAAACATTGTCTAAAAGATTGGTTATTAAGTTTTTATCTGTTATGTTTCTATGTATATATTATAAATCTAGATAAATAGTTCTAAAATATCTATTTAAAGATAAAATAATAGTTTTAATTATATATTAGGCTTTGTTTTTATGATAACTATTATAAGACATGGAATTTTTAACTAAATAGATGGATTAAGCTAAATTTAGAGAGGATAATTTTTATGATTATTAAATTACATATAAAATATCTTTTTAGCTGGGCTTTGGCTAATTTATAAAAGACTTCTGCACCACACTAGGCTATAGAAGAGAAAATAAGCAATTTTTTACTCAAAAGGCTATTTAAATTTTAATTCGTTAAAAGCCAGATGGCTTTGATTGACTGGGTCGTTTGGGCTTTTTTACTTGACCGCGGCTAAGGGCCTGGTCTGGGCTAAGTTTTGGGCTTTTGGCCGAGCAAAGGCTTTTTCGGCCCTTGTTAATAAACGGTAAAATTATAAAGAAAAAGACGGCTATTTAGGAAAATTTATGTGTTATTATTAGATTTTTATAATAAAAGGCTTAATTTTAGCTTAGTCTGACTAGCCCCTTCCCTTCAAAAAATCCCCCCAGGGGATTTTTTTGAGGGGAAGGGGCCTGGGCTTTAGGGCTTTGGCTGGGGGAAAATAAAAGGGGCTATTGATCTGGCCTATTTTTCAGTATAATAAGGGCGAAAATCACTTGGCTGGCCTGGCGGCCTGATGGGCTAGGCCTTTTGGCTACTTTGGACATTAATTTGAAAAATTAACCAAAGTAGTTAAAGTTAGATTAATTAGGAGGTGCGCTTTAGGAAAAATAGTGGGAAGATAAGGAAGAACCGGTCAAAAGACTGGTTAGTTGAGGTCCCGGTGTCTTGACCGGTCAGCCCAGGCTTAAAAAATGAAATCAATATTGATAATCATGGCAGGGGCCCCTTTATTATTGGCCAGGTTGGCTGGTTTTTGGGGGCTGGGCTGACTTTTTGGATAACTAGAAGCGTGGCCAAGAAATCTTATAATAGGTTTATATGATTTTGAGGTTTTATTTATTTACTTAACGATTGAAGTATGGAGTTATCATGAAAATAATTGTCTTGGACGGATACGCTTTGAACCCCGGAGACCTAAACTGGTCCGGTTTTGAGGCCTTGGGCGATTTGATCGTCTACGATCGGACGCCCCTGGAACGGGTTAGTGAGAGGATCGGCGACACGGAAATCCTGATCACCAACAAGACCCCGGTTACGGCCGAGGCCATTGAAAAGGCCGAAAAGGTTAAGTACATCGGGGTTCTGGCCACCGGCTACGATAACGTTGACGTTGAGGCCGCCACCAAAAGGTCCATCAAGGTTACCAACATCCCCACCTATGGCACGGCCGCCGTGGCCCAGCTGGCCATCGCCCTACTTTTGGAGATCTGCCATCACGTCGGGCATCACGCCAAGGCCGTTTCGGCCGGACGCTGGGAGGAGAACCCGGATTGGAGCTTTTGGGATTACCCCATTATCGAGCTGGACGGCAAGACCATGGGCATCATCGGTTTTGGCCGCATCGGCCAGGCCACCGGCCGGATCGCTAAAGCCCTGGGCATGGAGGTCTTGGCCTACGATAGCTTCGAATCGGAGGAGGGCCGGGCCATCGGCCGCTACGTTCCTTTAGAAGAACTTTTGGCCAAATCCGAGGTCATCTCCCTGCACTGTCCCCTGTTTCATGAGACCGAGGGCATCATCAACAAAGAGTCCATCGCCAAGATGAAGGACGGGGTCATCATCATCAATAACTCTCGAGGCGGCCTAATCATTGAAGAAGATCTGGCCGAGGCCTTAAACAGCGGCAAGGTTTGGGCGGCCGGTCTGGACGTGGTCTCCCATGAGCCCATCAAGTCCGACAACCCCCTGCTTAAGACCAAACACTGTCTAATCACCCCGCACATCGCCTGGGCCCCCAGGGAGAGTCGTCAAAGGCTCATGAACATCGCCGTTCAGAACCTGCGCGGCTTTTTGGCCGGCCAGCCGGAAAACCTGGTCAACTGATCAGCCCAAAAAACAAAAAAAAAGCCACCCGGGCTGGCCAAAGTCTTTGGCCGGCCCGGGTTTTTTGTTTATTTGGGGCTAAGAGTGTTTTGGAGGGCTTTAAGGCTGTCTTGGGCCATGAGTAAATGCAGTTCGCCCATGGGGTGAAAAGCGTCCCACCACAGGTACTTGAAGGGCTCCGGATAGCTGTAGGTATCCAGCCAGCTCTGGTCGAGTATCTGGAAGGTAAAACCAGGCTGCGCCTCTCTAATTTTGGTAAAGAGGGGATCGGAAGGCAGGTAAAAGAGATTAACATTGGGGTGATGGTTAAGAAATTTATTTTTAATTAGATCTTTGGCCGTCTGGTTGGTTTCAATAATGAAATTTCTAAAGTCCTGGGCCAGGTGCGAGTATTCACCTTCCAGATAGACCGGCGACAAGACCAGGGCGCTCATTTCCCGAAAAAGAAGGTTTCTGGCCCCGGCCTCAACCAAGGCCTCCAAGGCCGAAAGAAGATTTTTGGCCGAAAGGGCCCCGGACTTCTGGCCGCCCCAAAAGTCATTGGCCCCGCACATGACCGTAAAAAGAACCCGGCTTAGATCGTCGGAGGGCTCCAAAGCCGAGGCGAAATTTCTGACCTGCCAAGCCAAGCCCGACCAGCGAAATTCGGGGGCCGGATGTTTTTCATTACCCTCGTCGGTCATGGCCCCGCCGTGGGCCCAGCAATCCAAGGGCAAACCCAGGAGCTGGGCCAGATACTCTACCCAGGTCCAGGTGTTGGTGTAACGCCTAAAGCCATGCCCGCCTAAAAAACCGTTGTCGGAAATGCTATCGCCAAAGGCAATCACGGCCGAAAAGGGTGAGTTCCATTGGGCCTCCAAAGTGCTTTTTGATAAAAATGACATTTTGACACCTATTTTTTATCCATTAACTAAAACTAGTCTTATTATTTACTCATTAAATATTATACAAAGATAATTAAATCATTTAAGGATAATAGCCTGACTTAAAGAGAAAAACAAGAGACGCTTCGGCTTTGGCCATTAAAGCGGCCTATTGGCCCCGTGGTGGGCTTAGGGCCCCTAGCCAGGGGGGTGGTAGCGGCCTGGCTTTTTAAAGGCCGTCTGGGGGCCTTTTTGACCGATTGTGGGGCAATCTGGGTGGGGGCTCTGGTTTTGGGTCAGGGTCAAAACCATCAGGCCCATCTGGCCGGGGAGGCGGCTTAAATGGTTAGGGGGGAGGAGATTTGGCGAAATTGGTCGGCCACTTGGGCAAAAACCTCAACCAGGACCGGGTCAAAGTGACTGCCCTGGCCTTCGATTATGACCTTGACGGCCTGGTCATGGCTTAGGGCCTTTTTGTAAGGGCGATCGGTCGTCAGGGCGTGGTAGACCACGTTTATGGCCATGAGGCGCCCGGGCAGGGGAATAGCCTCGCCGGCCAGGCCCGAGGGGTAACCGCTGCCGTCCCACCTTTCCTGGTGGGTTTCGGCGAAAATTTTGGCGTATTTCAAAAGGGCGTGGTCAAAGGCCAAGCCCTCCATGTGGGTTAAGAGCTTCACGCCCAAGGTGGGGTGCTGTTTGATTTTTTCATACTCGCTGGAGGTCAGTTTGCCGGGTTTGGCCAAAAGGCCCCCGGAAATGGCCAGTTTACCCACGTCATGGAGTCGGGCCGATTGGAGTAAAACTTCCAGATCCCAGTCTTTGATCTGCTCTTGATAAAGGCCGCGTTCTTTGAGGGCCTTGATCATGACGGCCAGGCCGCGGTGATCCCTTTGCTTGCCCTCCGGGCCGGCCAGGTTACGGTAGTCAACCAGCTTGGAGACCGTGTCCAGGACGGCCCGGTGCTGGGCCTTAACCTGACGACTTTTTTGCTCAATTAAGTTGTCAAAGTCGTTTTCAAAACAAGCCAAGGCCTCTTGGTTGTTTTCCAAGAGCTTGGCCTGGCTTTCCACCAGCTTGCCCTGGGCCACCAGGGTCAATTGAAGCTCAATGGTTTTTAGAAAAAGCTTCGGCTGTATCGGTTTTAGCAAAAAGTCGGCGCAGCCCAGATCCAGGCCAGTTTTTAAACTGTCCAAATCAGAGCGCCCACTTAGAAAAATGACCGGGATGGAACTGGTGCCCTGGTTGGCCTTTAAAAACTTGATCAGCTCAAAACCGCTCAGACCGGGCAGCTCGATTTCCAGGATAATCAAGTCCGGTTTCTTGCCTTCGATAAGCTTAAGCATCTGGTCGCCGGACTCAATTAGGAAAACCTCATAGGTCTTGGGTAAGGCTTGCTTGGCCTTTTCCAGATTGGTCAGGTTTCCATCAACGATAAATATCGTGGAATTATTGATGTTAAGCTCAGCTCTATTGGTCATGGCCGTATCTAGGTTAAGAAATATCGTTATTTTAAGCTAAAGACAATAAAAAAAAGCCAACTTAAGAAAGTTGGACCCGCTTTGACATGATTAGAAATGATTGATTTAAGTGGAAAAATTTTTAGGCAAAAAAGGCAAAAAAAAGCTGGGGTTAGCCAATGGTTAACAAGAGCCGACCATTTGGGCGTTGGCCGGGTTAAAGGCATGGGCGATGTCGGAAAAAACCTCCACCAAGACGGGATCAAACTGGAGCCCTTTGCCGTTGACGATCTTTCGAACGGCCAGGTCGTGGGTAAAGGGTTTTTTCCAAGGGCAGCTTCTGGTCAGGCCATCGTAGACGTCGGCGATGGCCATGACCCGACCGGGCATGGGGATTTGGCGGCCCTTTAAGCCATGGGGGTAACCGGCCCCGTCCCATCTCTCGTGGTGGGTTCCGGCAAAGACCTTGGCGTAGCGCAAAAACTGATGAATGTCTTGACCGCTTTCGACCCGATCGAGCATGTCCACGCCCAGGAGGGCATGCTTTTTAACCACCTCAAATTCTTCGCTGGTCAGCCGGCCGGGCTTATTTAGGATGGATTCATCAATGGCCAGTTTGCCCACGTCATGGAGTCGGGCTGATTGCAAGATAATGTCTCGATCAACGGCGGCCTCACCACCCTCCAGGGCGATGCCCCTTTCGTATAAGGCTTCCAGAAAAACGCTGAGCTGGTGGTGACGCTGGTTGGAATATTGGAGGACCCCGTCGCGCCAAGTGGCCAGATCGGAAACGGTCTGGAGGATAGCCGATTGGAGCGAGGACATCTGACCGATTCTTTCGCTGACGGCTTGGTCCAGGAAAGCCCGGCATTGGGAGAGTTTGTAGTTTTGTTCTTTGATGATGGTTTTTTGCTTGCGGATGGTTTGACGCTGCTCTTGTATTTCCAAATGCAGGCTAACCCGGCTGGGCAGCATCAGGGCCAAATAAGGCCTGACGATGTAATCGACGGCCCCGGAACTTAGGGCCTTTAGGGCGCTGGTTTGATCGTGCTTGGCCGTAACCATGACCACGGGCACGTTTTTGGTCAGGGGATTGTTTTTTAAAAGTTCCAAGGCCTCAAAGCCATCGGTGTCCGGCAGATCGCAGTCCAAAAAAATCATGGCCGGCAGACGGCCATTGGCGATGGCCGAAAACATCTGAGAGGCCGATTCCAGGCCGACCACATCAAAATCCGGGCCGCAGATATCCTCGGGGATATTGTGCTCGGAGAAATCATCGTCCACCACGAATATCTCTTTTTTGACCGAAGGCGATTCCAAGATCGTCTTGTCATAGCCAAAGGATAAAAACATGCGAACCTTTCCCTTATTCATAGTATCTAACTTATTAATTATACGTTATAAGTTTAATTTAAAAAAATTACTCTTAATTTAGAAATTATAGCTAAGCCCTGGAGAAGTCGAAAAATAAATCTTCTAATTACTTATACATAGACGGGGAAAAAATTTCAAGGGCCAATTTGCGATTTTTCATTTGTCATGAAATAGCGCTGAAATAAGCGAAAATTTTTTTGCCTTTTGGGGCCGCCCCAAAAGGAAAAAATTTTTTTTTGGCCAGGGGCTGATTGAAATAGGCCCGAAATTCAGAGCCCGACTGGGAGCTGGATTTTGGCCACCTCGTCGGCGCAAAACTTGGCCAGTTTATCGACCAGATCAGCCTCGAGGCCCTCGATGAGGATTCGGACAATGGGCTCGGTGCCCGAGGGCCGGATGAGAACGCGGCCGTTTTGCTGAAGCTTTGAGTTAACGAAGATCTTTAGCTGCTCAATCTTGGGCGAGGTCATGACCTGGGCTGGATCGGAGACGGCCACGTTTCGTTGGGCTTGGTGAAGAAGGCCAATTAGGGAGCCCAGGGTTTTAAAGGACTGACCGGAATTGATCATGGCCTCCACGGTCTTAAGGGCGGCCAGGGTACCGTCGCCCGTGGTCGAGTGCTCAAAAAAGATGATGTGCCCGGACTGCTCGCCGCCAAAATTTAAGCCCTCACCGCGCAAACACTCGGCCACGTAACGATCGCCCACGGCGGTGCGTTTGACCTCAATGCCTTTTTTGTTTAAGGCTAAGTCCAGACCGGAGTTACTCATAACCGTGGTCACCATGGTGTCTTTGGCCAGGGCCTTTTTTTCTTTAAGGTGAGTAGCCAACAAGTAAAGAATCTGATCGCCGTTAACCACTTGACCCAGACTGTCAATAAAAATGACCCGGTCGGCGTCGCCGTCCAGGGCCAGGCCCAGATCGGCCTTTAATTCCAGGACCTTTTGGGCGCATAATTCCGGGTGCAGGGAGCCGCAGTTAAGGTTGATGTTGTAACCGTCCGGGGCGTTGGCTATGGCGTGGACCTCGGCCCCCAGTTCCCTAAAAACGGTTGGGGCCGATCGGTAAGCCGCCCCATTGGCGCAG
>JAITJP010000122.1 GCA_031278835.1 Deltaproteobacteria bacterium | reverse complement strand
GGAAAAAGATTTGGAAAAGGCTTTTAAATACTACAAACTCACCGCCGACCTGGGCTATGCCCTAGCCCAACATTCGGTGGGCGTCCTTTATCATCACGGGAAAGCGGTCGAACAAAATTTTGATCAGGCCTTTAAATACTACAAACTCTCCGCCGACCAAGGCCTAACCGAGGCTTATCATGATCTAGCTCATTGCTATGAATATGGCCAAGGGGTGGAAATAAATTTTTTCCAGGCCGCCAGATACTACAAACTTTCAGCCGATCTTGGTAACAGGGATTCTCAGTTTAAGATAGCCAAATCCTACTTTTTTGGCCAAGGCCTCAAAAAAAACCTGGGCCAGGCCATGATATACTTTAAAAAGGCCGCCGATCAGGACGAGCCCAAGGCCCAGTGCGCTTTAGGTATCTCTTACTTTTATGGCCAAGGCGTCAAGAAAAAACCCACCCTGGCCGTTTATTATTTGCGCTTGGCCGCCCAAGAAGGTTTAGCCCAAGCTCAGCTTGGTTTATCCGAGGCTTACCAGAAGGGCCTGGGAGTCGAACGAGACCTGGCCAAGTCCCTTGAATACTTGCGCCTGGCCGTCGAGCAAGGTGACCCCGCGGCCCTCTACCTTTTGGGCCAAGCCTACACCAAAGGCCATCTGGTCGAAAAAGACCAGGCCCAGGCCTTGAAATATTTTAAAATGGCCGCTGAAAAGAACCAACCCTATGCCCTTTTCGCCTTAGGTGAGGCCCACTACAATGGCCATGGTCTGGAAAAAGACCAGGCCCAGGCCTTTGAATTTTGGCAAAGGGCGGCCGACCTAGGTTACGGCAGAGCCGAGCGATGGCTTAGAAAATTTAAAAAATAATTCCCGCGTTTATTTTAAAAAATTAAATGAGTTTAAAATTTCTCTTCAAAAAAAAGCTTGATAAATAACTATACTTATCACAGACATACCCAACTGGCTAGCCTCAACGAACTTTTCCCGCGGGGAAAACGATTATTTTTTTGGTCACAACCGTCCAAGTTTTATTTATTTTTTCCCAGACCAAGCCCAAATTCAAGTTCCGCTAAACGTTTAAACTTTTTGTATTTTTTTTCAGACTAAGGCCAAATACCAGCCAAAAGTTCAAATCTGGGTAGCCCAGCGCCCCCCACTTGGCTATGATCTTTGATAAATCTATTTTTGTTGATAAGTTTTTACTTAAAAAAATAAATGATTTTAAATTTCTGCGCAAAGAGCTCAATATATGACAGACAAATATTTTAAAAATCTAAAAAAGGCCAGTCCCATGGATATTTATAATATGGGCTGCCTTGTTTTTTCTGGAAAAATCGGGCAGAAAGATACTAAAATGGCCCTAGAGTTGTGGCGTCTCTCGGCCAACCAAGGTTATTCACCTGCCCAATTTAGACTAGCCCAAGCTTATTGCGGTAAGCTTAAGGACGATTTAATCCCCCTTGATTTGGAAGAGAGCTTAGAGTGGCTTACCAAGGCCGCGGAAGCCGGATTGGATAAGGCTCAAAATTTCCTGGCCGAGGCTTATTTTACTGGGAAGATTTATGGAAAACGTGACCAGGCTCTAGCCGTTAACTGGATTAGAAAGGCGGCCGACCAAGGGCATCCGGAATCCCTGTCCAGACTGGGTTATTGTTATAGCCAGGGAGAAGGAGTTAAAAAAGACCCAGCCCAGGCCCTTCATTACCTCCGCCTGGCCGCCGATCAAGGCGTAGTCCAGGCTCAGAAGAACTTAGCGGCGCTCTACTCTACGGGCCAAGGGGTGGAAAATGATTGGACTCAGTGCGCTAAGTACACTCGCCTGGCCGCCGATCAGGGTCATATCGCGGCTCAGTTTAACTTAGCCGTGCTCTACAATAATGGCCTTGGAGTCGAAAAAGATTTTACTCAATGCCTTAAATACTTGCGTTTAGCTGCTGATCAGGCTTTTCCAGACGCTCAGTATTTTTTAGCCGGGTGCTATCAGTTTGGCATTGGAGTTGATAAAAACATGGCCATGGCCATAACCTTATATAGCCTGGCCGCCGATCAGGGTTTAGCCCAGGCTCAGTTCAAATTGGGCCAAATCTACTTTGACGGAGATGAAGTCGAACAAGACTTGTCCGAAGGTTTTAAATACTTACAGCTGGCCGCCGATCAGGGTTTCGCCCAGGCTCAGTTCAAATTGGGCCAAATCTACTTTGAAGGAGATGAAGTCGAACAAGACTTGCCCAAAAGCTGTAAATACTTACATCTGGCCGCCGATCAGGGTTTTTCAGACGCTCAGTATGCTTTAGCTGACTTATATTTCTGGGGTTTTGGAGTCGAAAAAGACCTGGCCAAAAGTCTTAACTACTATCATCTGGCCGTGGATCAGGGCAACGGCCGAGCTGAGCTTTCTTTAGCTGATCTCTATTTACGGGGCATTGGAGTCGAACGAGACGTTCCCCAGGCCATTAAATTATACAAGCAGGCCGTCGATCATGGTCAACCCGAGGGTTATTTACATTTAGGCTTCATGTACTGTTTTGGTCAAGGCGTCAGAAAAGACCTAGAATTGGGCTTTCTTTATTTGGAAGGCGCGGCGAAAATGGGCGTTTCCAGGGCCGGTGAAATACTCCAAGAATTAAAAGATGAAAACTTGCCCTAAAAGCCTTTAAAAAAAACAAAAACGCTATTGGCCTGAGCTTTTGATGTTTAACCTGAATAGGTTCTTTCCCGAGGCCCAGGGCAAATTTAACTTAAGCCACTAGGCTAAACTATTTTAATTAGCCGGGCTCTTAAAGGCTTAACTTTAATTTTTTTTTCAGACCAAGACTAGACCAAGCCCAAATCCGGCTAGCCGGGCTGGCACTACTTGACCTTGACAATTTATTTATTTACTCAAAAAAATTTTACTTTAATAAGTAAGTGAGTTTTATTTTTCTCGACTAAGAGCTTTATTATGGCAGAGTTTTTTTTCAAAGATCCAAAACTAGCGACTCCCGCTGAGCTTTATGAAATGGGAAACATTTATTATTTTGGAAAAAATGTCGAGCCAAATTTTGAAAAAGCCCTTGAGTACTGGCGTAT
>JAITJP010000119.1 GCA_031278835.1 Deltaproteobacteria bacterium | reverse complement strand
TCATTTTGTCCAAAACCTCCAGATCGCCGGCCAGGACTCCGGGAAAATTCATCATCTCGGCTAGGCCCAATACCCGGGGTTCTTTAAGTAATTCTTCAATATGCTCGATAGTGATGACCCCATTGCCCCTTTCCAAGTTGGTGGCCGGAACGCAAGACGGGGCCATTAAAAAAACGTTAATGGGCAAATTTTCCGTGGCCTCGATTAGCCACTTTAAACCGGCCAGGCCGCTTACGTTGGCGATTTCGTGGGGATCGGCCACCACCGTGGTCGTGCCAAAGGCGCTCACGCATTTGGCAAACTCCAAGGGTCCGGCCATGGAACTTTCGATGTGCACGTGGCTGTCGATAAAACCGGGCAGCAAAAAAGCCCCCTGGGCCTTAACCTCAAGCTCACCCTCATATTGGCCCAAGCCAGCCACCCGGCCCCGGGCCACGGCCAAATCGCCAAAATGAAAGTCCCCGTCATAGGGGTTGTAAACCTGGGCCCCTTTAATGACCAGCTCGGCTTTTTTCCGGCCCAGGGCCACCTCGATTAAGTCGCGCCTTTCCTCGGCTTCCCGTCTAAGAACCCAGCCGGGCCGCAAACTTAGCCTTTTGCCCATTTGTTCACTTTTTGGCCTATTTTGTTTTTTTTCTTTTTCCATCAACTCATCAACCCATCAACTCCTCGGCCTGCCCAAGGCCAGAGGACGATTAATCGTCCTCGGTCTTTAGGACGGCGATGAAGGCGCTTTGGGGGACCTCGATCTTACCGACCATTTTCATGCGTTTTTTGCCTTTTTTCTGTTTTTCCAAAAGTTTTCTTTTTCTGGTCACGTCGCCGCCATAGCACTTGGCCGTGACGTCTTTCCTAAAGGCGTTTATGGTCGATCTGGCGATGATGTCGCCGCCAATGGCCCCCTGGATGGCGATTTTAAATTGCTGCCTAGGCAGCTCGTCTTTCAAACGATCGCACATGTTCAGGGCCCGAGCCCGGGCCCGGTCCTTGTGGACAATGACCGACAGGGCGTCGACTTTTTCCCCGTTTAACAAGATATCGACTTTGACCAGTTTATTGGGCCGATAATCTAAAATCTCGTAATCAAAACTGCCGTAACCCTGGGTGACGGTTTTCAATTTGTCGTAAAAATCATAGACGATCTCGGCCAAAGGGATCTCGAAAGTAATTTCCACCCGGCCCGGGGTCGGGTAGGTCAGGTTTGAGTTTAAACCGCGCCGGTCCAAACCCAGTTTCATGATCGAGCCAATGTAACGATCCGGCGACAAGATCGAGGCTTTGATGTAGGGCTCCAGGGATTGCTCGATAAAGGCCGGGTCGGGATAGTCCTGGGGATTGTCGATCTCGATTTCTTGGCCATTTTTTAGCTTAAATCTATACCTGACCGAGGGCGAGGTCATGATGATGGATTGATCGAATTCGCGTTCCAAGCGCTCCTGAACGATGTCCAGATGCAATAAACCTAAAAAGCCGCAGCGAAAACCCAAACCCAAGGCGGCGCTACTGTCCTTTTGATAAACCAAGGCGGCGTCGTTTAATTTGTATTTTTCCAAGGCTTCACTTAAAGACTCATAATCATCCGAGGCCACCGGATAAATCGAGGAAAAAACCACCGGTTTGACGGTTTTAAAACCAGCCAGGGGCTGGGCCGCTTTTTTGTCCACTAGGGTAATGGTGTCACCGATAGCCACGTCGGAGACGGTCTTGATGCCGGCGATGACGTAACCGACCATGCCGGCCGATAAATTCTTGACGCTCTCGCGGCTAAGCCGAAAAAGGCCCACTTCCTCGACCTTGTGGACGGCCCCGTTGGACATTAATAAAATTTGCTGGCCGGCCGATAAGTGGCCGTCAAAAACCCTGACCGCCACCACGGTACCCCGAAAGGGATCGTAAAAAGCGTCAAAAATGAGGGCCCTAAGCGGGGCCTCGGGCTGGCCCTGGGGCGGCGGAATCCTCTCAATTACGGCCTTAAAGATCTGATCGATACCCAGGCCCTGCTTGGCTGAACACAAAACCGCCTCGTCTGGGTCCAAACCTAAATCGCTTTCGATCTGTTCCTTGGCCATTTCTATATTGGCGGCCGGCAAGTCAATCTTGTTTATGACCGGAATAATGACCAGATTGTGCTCCATGGCCGCGTACAAATTGGCCATGGTCTGGGCCTCCACGCCCTGGGCGGCGTCGACCAATAACAAGACCCCTTCGCAGGAGGCCAGGGCCCTAGAAACCTCGTAGGAAAAATCCACGTGCCCGGGCGTGTCGATTAAATTGAGGTAATATTCCAGCCCATCCGGGCCCAGATAGGGCAAAGACACGGCCGAACTTTTTATGGTAATGCCGCGTTCTCGTTCCAAATCCATGCTGTCAAGCATCTGGTCGTGGAACTGGCGCTCGTCCACCAGCCCGGCCACTTGGAGTAAACGGTCGGCCAAGGTCGATTTGCCGTGGTCAATATGGGCCACGATGGAAAAATTTCTAATTTTTTTTAGGCCCATCAATAAAAACTTCCCCAAGCCCCCAGGGCCCGGCCTATTGGTCTAATTTTCATTTTTTTCTTTCTTTCTTTTTTTCTATTGCCCAAAAACAAAAAAGCGTTCCAGCCAAGGCTAATTTGATATTTTAGCATTTTCTGAGCCCAGCTGGCCAAAAATTTTCAAGCCCCAAAACCTGGCTTTGGGGCTTGAAAATATTAAGCGGCTTTAGTTAAACGGGCTTTTATCAGCCCGGCCAGCCAGGCTAGCAGCATTAAAAATAGGCCGCAAATCATGACCAAATAAACCAAAATCAGCCACTGGGTCATGGAAAAGC
>JAITJP010000064.1 GCA_031278835.1 Deltaproteobacteria bacterium | reverse complement strand
CGGAAAGAAGGCTTATGACAAAGCGGCCGTCTTGGCCCAAGGTAACCACGGCCGGATCGGATTTTTTGTCAGCGATCAAAGGGGCGATAATTCTGACCACTAGGCCGGTGGCGGCCACGATTACGTGCCCTCGGTAATGGCCAAAGCGTTCGCTTAAAGCTTTTTTAAGGTTATCGAAAGTTTGGGCCTGGTGGACTTTTTCAAAGCGCTCGGGAAGAAACAGGTCAAAGCCCAAATTGAGGGCTATTTTCTGGGCCAGTTTGGCCCCCTGGGCGGTCAAGGCCCAGACGGCCATGCGGTCCTTGGCCGGCTCAAGATCGGCTTGGTTCGTTAGATCCTTGGGCTTTAATTCAGGAATGTCTCCCATAAGTTTTTACTCTTAAACTTGTTTAGTCTTGTTTGAACTTGTTTGTCTCTTGTTTAGTCTGGTTTGACTTTGTTTTTCTTGATTTCTGGGACTTTTTTGGCTTTCCGGTGAGCGTGTCCGAATTGCGGGTCATAGAGTTTTGATTTGGGGGTCTCTTTGCCGCTTTTTAGGGCGGCCAGGGCCGGTCCGGCCAAGATTAGGGCGTGACGATCCAGGCCATGTTCGGCCAGGGTTTGGGCCAGTTTGGCCGGGGTGGTCCAAAAGATCTGAGCGTCGGGCCAGGAGACTCGGTAGCAGACGGCCACGGGGGAGTTTTCGCCAAAGGATTGGGTCAGGGTTTTTCCAACTTCTTGGCCCTGGGCCGCGGAAAGGTATAAGGCCAGGGAGGTTTGGTGTTTGGTCAGGGAAAGCAAGTCCTCGCCTATGGGCATGGGAGTTCGGCCGGCGATTCTGGTCACGATTAAGCTTTGGGTAATCTCGGGGATGGTAAACTCCAAACCCAGCTCGGCCGCGGCCGCCATGGCCGCCGTCACACCGGGAATGATCCGGTAAGGCACCTTGGCTTTTTTGAGAAGGCTAAACTGCTCGTGCACGGCCCCGTAAAGGCTGGGATCGCCGGTATGCAGTCTGACCACGCGAAGGCCCTGGTCATAGCCGGAAATAAGCGTATCGACGATTTGGGGCAGATCCAGGGGGGCGGAATCGACCACCTGACATTCTTTCTTTTTTACCAAAAGAAGTTCCAGGTTGACCAAAGATCCGGCCACCACTATGAGATCGGCCTCCCGTAAGGCCTTTTGTCCGGCCACGGTAATAAGTTCCGGATCTCCAGGGCCGGCGCCCACGAATAAGATTTCGCTTTTTTTGTTTTTAGAGGTCATAACGCGCTATTTCGATAATTTTACCCTTAATCAAAAAGACCGGGTTTATGGGTTTTAGATAGATACTTTTGGCCAAGGACTCGCCTCGGGAAACCGAGATCTGGGTTACCGTTGGTTTAATATCCGGGGAGGAAAGGCACGACAGAGCCAGGTTAAGGCTATCGAGTCTGACCACCGCCACCACGATCAAACCGCGTCGGCCCAAAAAGCTCAAAGCCCCTTGGATTAAATACTCAAGTTGTCGGCCCCCACCGCCCACGAAAACCCGATCGGGCAGTGGTAAATCAGCCATCGCCTCCAGGGCTTGGCCTTCAATGACCTCTACGTGGGCCAGGCCATATTTGGAACGATTCTGCCTGGCCTGGGCGGCCCTTTGGGGGTCCTTTTCCACGGACAGGACTTGGCCATGTCTAAGCAAAAGCCCCGCGTCCAAGGAAACCGAACCTGAGCCGCAACCCAGATCCCACAAGGTCTCATGGCCCGAGAGTTCCAAAAGCCCCAAAATAGCCGTCCTGACCTCGCTTTTGGTGATTAAGCCGGCTTGGTGGTCATAGGCCGATTCCGGGGCGCCCAGGGTTAAAACTTTGGGTAGCTTGGTTCTTTCCAAAACCGTCAGGTTGAGCGGGCTAAATTTGCTTTTTTGGGCTTTGGCCAAATCGCCCGACCAGATGGCTTCTCCGGGCAGACCCAGTTCTTGGAAAACCGTCATTTTCCAGTTTAGTTGGCCCCTTTCGATTAATTTCGAGGCAATGAGAGCTGGGTTATTTGTGGCGTCGGTATAAACGGCCACGAAACCGGAGCCGGTAACTTGCCCGGCCCGAAAGATGGCCGAAAAAAAAGGGGCGTAATCTTGGCGCCCGTGGAGAGAGACCACTTCGGCCCCGGCCCAGGTAACTCCCATACGGGCGAAGGCCTTTTGAACCGTGGTCGGGGCCGGTTTCATGGTGACCCGAAGATCATCAAAAACCTCAATTACCCTGGCCCCCAAGCCAAAAAAGTTGGGATCCCCGTCGGCCAAGATGACCATCTGCCCATGGGATGAAGACTTTTTAACTTCCCCCAGCCAATGGTTGAGGCCGCTTACCAAGGGGATCTTTTGGGCCTCCGCGGTCAAATGGCCCGAAACGGCTTCGAGTAACCTGGCCGGCCCGGCCACGACCTGGGCCTTTCCCAAAAGTCCCAAGGCCGAGGGGCTTAGATCCCCGGGATCGTCCAGACCAAGAACGGTGACCGTGGGGCCTGGCTCCTGGTCCGGGGCTGGATCTTTAAGTGGTTTGATCTTTGATTGGCTGGGGGCGATTTTTTCCAAAACCCACCTCGAAAAAAGTTTGAAAGTAAGCGCTCGTTTAATAAAAACGCCTATAGGCCGCGGCTAGATTCATGGGCCAGGATGGTTCCGTCAAAATCAAAGACGGTCACCCAAAGCCAGGGACTTGGTCCGGCGTAACCCCTGGCCGAGGCCAGAACTTTTTTGGCCACCATGGGGATCAGATCGAGAGACTTGTGGTTCTTTAAGATTTCCAAGGCGGCCAGGGCCGTGGGCGCGGCGGCGATTTGACCGTGGGCCTCGGGGTTTAGGCCATCCAACCAATCGGCCAGTTGGGCCAAATTCATATCATTGTGATGGGCGTGGGTGTAGGGATAGTTGGCGGCCTGCTTGACGGCCTTGCCAAAAAACTCGGCCAGGCCGATGGTCTCAAAACCATGCTTGACCGCGAGATTAAGGCCCACCCGAAAAAAATCGGCGATCTGGACAAAGGCCGCCTCGGGTAGATCCTGTCTCATTTTTCTGGCCAAGCCCTCGCTTCTGCCGCCGGTGGATAAGACCACTTCCGAGGAGCCGTTGGCTCTGGCCACCGACAAGGCGCTATCGATGGTGGCCACGTAAGCTTGATGGGAAAAGGGTTTTACCAAACCGGTGGTTCCCAAAACCGATAAACCACCAATGATGCCAAGGCGAGGATTTAAGGTTTTGAGGGCTAAGTTTTCCCCGTCTTTTATGGAGATAATGGCTTCCAAGCCCTGGCCGTTTAGAAAGGGCGACAAGTTTTGTCGTAACATGGATCTGGGCACCGGGTTAACGGCCCACTCCCCAACCGGGAGAACCAAGCCCGGCCTAGTCACCCGGCCCACCCCGGGGCCGCCCAAAATGGTCAGGCCCATTTCATTGGTGGCTTTTAAAAGGACCGAAATACTGGCCCCGTTAGTGACGTCAGGATCGTCCCCACCGTCTTTGACCACGGTAACTTTGACCGCTGCCCCTTGAACCCTATCGGCCTCGGCCAGCTTGACCATAAGTTTCTTGTCCTGGGGTAAGGCTATCTCCACTTGGTCCGGGGGCCGCCCGGTTTTCAAAAAAATGGCCGCGCCCAAAGCCGCCGCCGTGGCCGCCGAACCGGTGGAAAAACCCCAGCGAAGTTTTTTGTTCTTGGTGAGAAAAAGGTTAGTCTCGTTTTTGGGCTTTTCGGTTAATGGCTCGGACATGGGGGCGGCCCTCCGGCCTAGAACTTTTCGAAATAAAAACCGCTTGATAAAAAAAAATAAACTCCGAAAAGTTTTTACTTAAAAACTAAAATAACCTTAATTA
>JAITJP010000023.1 GCA_031278835.1 Deltaproteobacteria bacterium | reverse complement strand
AATCGCTGTCAGGTGGGTGATGGCCTCGGGCCCGGGGCCCGGGCCCTGAAGAGAATGGTTTTTTCAGACGAAACGGCCAAAACAATGCGGGAAGCAAATTTATCTAATAATGGCCTTTTCGCCCGGCTTATTTAACACAATATCGTCCATACTATAAGCTTTATTCATAATTTTAGAAAGATATCGTATCGATCCTGAACTCGGGCCGGGGAGTTCGGGATTTTTTTATGAAAGTTATCGAGACTAGCCTGGACTGGGCTGAGAAATTTATCATGAAGTTTTTTTGTAAAGGGCTAGGGCCGATCAAGGTCAGAGCCAGTCTCAATCTGGACAATGCCAAGTCAAGCGTTTTTAAGGCCGCTTTTGCCGAAAGGGCTAGCCGGTCAAGCGGAAGAATCAGGGCTTGGCCCATTAATGGCATAAATCTAACTTGAATGATATAATCCGGTCAGGGATTTTTTCTCATTCTTAATGCCGCTAAACCGGTAATTAGAAGCTATAAGAACTCTTTTTTTCTAAAAAAAATATTTCTTTTATCGCATAATTGGAGAAAACCATCTTAAGCTTGAGTTAACCATTTTTTTAGAATGTTGGTCTTACTTCCCATAAGTTAGGCCAAAAATAGATTGGCTATCAATTTCATAAAAGCGCCCTTTGCCCAAAAGGGCCAAGCCTGACATCTGGGCCGTTAATTTAGCTGAGCTGGGCCTGGCCTTGGGGCCAGGGCCGATCAGCCGGGCCCAATGATCGGCTCCCATGATCGGCTCTAAACACAAGCCAGAGGCTGTTCCTTAATGGCTGGATCGGGGGCGGTTTAAAAGGCCGCCACCTTTTTTTGAATAACATTAATTAGAATCTTTATTTTTATACTTTTCATTAAAAGTATTTTATTAATTTTAATTACTTTTAATCTTATTTAAGGCATGTATTATGAGTTTAAAATTAAAAATGATCTCTGGTTATCTAGTTCTTTTAGCGATATTCGTTATTTTCTCCTCCATCGTTATGTATGAACTAAGCGGAATTCGCTTACGCTCCCATGGTCTGCGCGACGAAATCCTCCCCAATGACACCATAGTGGCTGGGGCCAAGTATACCATCGCCTTGGAAGGCTTAAAGATCGAGGACTACAACTACAGCGAAGACGAGGCCACTTGGCAGGAAGCCATGGCCTTGCGCCAAGAAACCGGCCAGCAATTAGAAAAGTCTGACCTCCAAGTTCCCGCCTTGCGAGAAAGCGCCCCCGAACTAACCAAAATGGAAGCCGAGGCCGACAAGTTATATGGCCTTTTCGCCGAGACCGTGGGGCTGCTTCCGGGCATTTTGGCTGAAGCCAAAACCGAGTTTGATCGGCTTCAGACGGCTTACGCTGGTTTCAACGAGGCTCTGGCCCCCTTGGCTAACCGCGTCTCCAAGAATCTGGAAGACTCTCTGGCCTCTGGGTCTTATCAAGCCCAAAGCCAGGATTATTATCGCCAAGTCAGTTTAGCCGACCAGATGTACCGGGCTGGGGCCACTTTTTACGCGGCCACCTTATTTGGGCTCTACGAAAACGACACCACAAAATTTGACGAGGCCCTTAACGGTATTGACGGACTTTTAAAAACCGCCAATGATTTTTCGGCCAGCTTAAGTGACAACCAATCCAAAACCGAGTTAGCCAAGGTGGTGGAAGCCCTTGAGGCCTGCCGGGCGGCGGTTTTAAGCCTAAGCCAGAACGTTACCAAAATCGTCACCAACATTACCAAGCGGGGCGAGGCCCGGGAGGCCATCTTGGGGGCCATTGATGCCATCTCCGAGATCTTAGATAAGATAACCGCGGATTATACTAACGAAACCATCGTCTCCACGGATACGGCTTGGCTAACCATCATCATAGGGGTCGGCCTGGCCTTACTTTTGGGCTTGGCCATTGCCTTCCTTTTCTCGTCAACCTTAACCAAAACCCTTTTGAATATCGTCGAACATCTTTCCATAGGCAGCGACGAAGTCGAAAGGGCCGCCTTGCAGCTAAGCCAGGCCTCCAATACGGTCGCTTCCGGCACTTCCGAAAACGCCGCCTCCTTGGAGCAAACCAGCGAAGCCGTTGAGGAACTCTCCTCCATGACGGCCAGAAACTCGGAAAACGCCATTGAGGCCCAAAAGTTAATTGTCGAGGCCAGGCGAGCCGTAACTAACTCGGAACAGGCCATGGACAAGGTCATTAAAGCCATGGAACAGATCGCCTACTCTGGTAACGAAATAGGCAAAATTATTAAAACCATTGACGACATCGCCTTTCAGACCAACCTTTTAGCCCTAAACGCCGCCGTGGAGGCGGCCAGGGCCGGGGAATCCGGGGCCGGCTTTGCCGTGGTGGCCGACGAGGTCCGCAACCTGGCCATCCGTAGCGCCGACGCCGCCAAGAACACGGCCGGCTTGATCGATAAAACCATTGAGAATATCGAATCAGGCTCAAATTTGGTCAAACATACTTACGAAGCCTTTGAAATCCTGGTGGCCGACGTCAAAAAGGTCTCGGAAATTATCGATGGAGTGACGGCCGCCTCAACCGAGCAGAGCCAAGGCATCTCCCAAATCACCACGGCCATCCAAAAGATGGATCAGGTAACCCAGACCAACGCTTCCATGTCCGAGGAAACCGCCGGGGCGGCCA
>JAITJP010000488.1 GCA_031278835.1 Deltaproteobacteria bacterium | reverse complement strand
GCTGGCCGCCCGAGAGATTAAAACCCCTTTCGCCGGTCAAGGTCTCGTAACCGTCGGGCAAAGCCATGATAAATTCATGGGCCAAGGCGGCTTTGGCCGCTTTTTCGACCTCAAGATCGCTGGCTTGGGGCTTACCTAAACGGATATTTTCCCGAACGCTGACGTTAAAAAGGTAGATCTCTTGCGGCACGGCGCAGATCAAATCCCTCAGGGCCTTAAAGGTCAGGTTTTTGATATCCTCTCCGCCAACGGTAATGGAACCCCCAGAGCGATCCCAGTAGCGCAGTAAGAGATTGGCGCAGGTGGTTTTTCCGGCCCCGGAGGGGCCCACCAGGGCCGTGACCAGGCCTTTTTTAACCTCAAAGGAAACCTCTTTGAGGGCGGCCAGTTCCAGGGGTTCATCCTCCTGATATTGAAAACTGACTTGGTCAAAGCTCACCTCGGGCAAAAGCCTCGAAGAATCGTCCAGGCTGCCTAGATCTTTGACCGTGGGCCGGGCCATTAGGACCTTTTGCACCCGATTGGCGGCGGCGAAAACGATGCCCAGGTTCCTGGCCATGGAGCAGATTTCCACGATGGGCGAAAACAAAAGCGCTCCCAGTAAGATGGTCACCGGGTAAAGCTTAAAATCCAACTGGCCCTTGGCCACCAGGCCGGCCCCTAGGCCCATGACGGCCACGGTAAAAAAGCCCACCAGTAGGCTCATGAGGAGATTTTCCGTGCCCTGACGGCGGGCGTAGCTTAACTGGGCTTCATAGAGATTTTGGGTGGCGGTTTTGTATTTTTCTTTGTAGTTTTCCAGTTGGTTTAAGGTCAATAGTTCCCTTAGGCCGTGCAGGCCCTCCAAGGTGATGACGTTGGCCCGGGCCAGTTTTTCCCTAATGTCTTGGCCCTGCTGGTCGGCTTTCCCGTAAAGGAAAAAAGGCGTATAGGCCACCAAAAGGCTAAAAACTAAAGTCATGGCCGCCAAAGGGAGATTGACCAAGGCCAGTAAGACCAAGACCAAGGCCGTAAAAACTATGGCCACCACGGCCGTGCCAAAGGTATGGGCCAAAAACCATTCCAAAACTTCCACGTCGGCGATTAGGGTCGAGCCAATGTTGCCGGTGTGGTTTTTTAACTGATAAGCCGGGGAAATCTTGTCAACCTGAGCGTACAAATTGATTCGAAAATCCTTAAGGACCCGGTAAGCCACGTCATGGCCAAACCACATCTCCCCGTAATACATGGTGGCCCTGGTCAAAATGCCCAGGCTAAGCCAGCCAAATAGGGGCCAAAAGCGCCCGGCCAGTTGCCCCTCCATGGCCAAGCCGACCATGTAAGCCACGATGCCGGCCGAGGCTAAAGTACTTACGTGCTTAAGAAAAGCGCAAATTAAAGTAAAAATAGTCTCGTAGCCATACGGTTTCATGGAACGAATCAGTAAAATAGTATTTTTGATCCGCTGGCCCTGGGCGCCCTGGGCGCCCTGGGCGCCCTGGGCTTGGGCCTTTTCTTTAGCCCTCATTTTTTGACCCCCGGCTGGTTTCATTTAAAAGACCCCCAGTCCCGGCCTCGGGACTGGGGCTTGGCTCGTCTAGGATGAGCTCCTTGGCTAGGTTATGATTGGCTTTGGAGCCCTGGCTTAATTGGCCATTGACTAGGCTATGGTAGATGCCCCTTTTTTCAAGGAGTTCCTCGTGCCGGCCGCTTTCGACCAATTGGCCCTGGTCAAGGACAAAAATTAGGTCAGCCTTTTTTATGGTGGAGAGGCGGTGGGCGATAATTAGGGTGGTGCGGTTTTTGGTCAGTTTTTCCAAAGAGCGCTGAATCAAAAGCTCGCTTTGGGCGTCAACGCTGGAGGTGGCTTCGTCCAGGATTAAAAAGTTGGCCTGTTTTAAAAAAGCCCTGGCTATGGCCAATCTTTGACGCTGGCCGCCCGACAATCTGGCCCCCCGTTCCCCAAGCTGGGTCTGGTAGCCCTGGGGGAGATTAAGTATAAAATCATGGGCGTTGGCCAGTTTGGCCGCTTCGATGGCCTCCTCATGGCTGGCCTGGGGCCGGGCCATGAGGAAATTTTCCAGGACAGTGCCTTCGAAAAGGTAGGTTTCTTGGAAAACCACGGCGATTTTGCTTTGAAGGTAGGACAGTGAGTAATCTTTGAGGTTAAGTTCATTGTAAAAAATGGCCCCTTGCTTTAGGTCATAAAAACGCAAGAGGAGCGAGACAATGGTGGATTTACCGGCCCCGGAGCGGCCCACTATGGCCGCTTGGCCGCCGGGCTCGATTTTGAAACTAACCTTATCCAAAACCTCAGGGCCCTTGGACTCAAAGTAAGAAAAGCTGACCTCTTTAAGCTCAACGGTCGGGAGAGCCCTTTCCAGGGAGGTGGTATCGGCAGGGCTTTTCTCAATAACAATGATGGGCTGATCGACTATGGCAAAGAGTTCTTCGGCCACTGACAAGCCCAAAAAACTATTGTGCCAAAAGTTATTTAAATCAACCATGGGCCGGGCGCACTCGTTGGCCAAAAATAAAAAAACCGAGACCGAGGCGATTTCAATAAGGCCCAGATCGGTACGATAGGCGGCCATGGCCACGGTCACCAGGGAGGCCACGGCCGTCAAGAGATTCATAAGCCAGGAATCGATTAGGGAGTAGGTGGTCGAGATTAGGGCCTTTCGATAAAAATCCCAGGCGTTTCCGGCCAGTTCTTGGCCCTTATCTGAACTGGCGTTAAAGGCCTTAAGGGTGGTTAAGCCTTGCATGGAATCGACGTATTGGGAGTTTAAAACGGCGTAGGAACGCCAGTAGGAAACGATACTTTTACTGACCAAGGGCACGGTTAAGTAAGGCACCCCCACGCACAAGATCATTGAGCCGAGGGCTACCGCTCCGGTTATTAAGTCCAAGGTGGCCAAATAAAGGCCTATGGCCAAACCAGAGATGGCGATGGTGATGATTTGAGGCACATAGTTGACTAAAAACGGTTCCAGGGATTCAATGCCGTCCAAAACCAGAGATTGGATACGACCGCTCCGTTTGTCGTTTAAAAAGCCCGGACCCAACCTTAGAATTTTGTCAAAGATCATTAAGCGAAATTTGGTCTTGATCTTGGCGGCGATGATTTTGCTGTAAATCTCGTAAAAGCGTACCAAAAAGCCCCTAACCACCACGGCCAAAGCCGCCAGGGCCAAAAGCGGCCAGTATTGATTAAAAGCCGCCCCCCTAAAGACGGCCGAGACGGTCTTGGCCATGGCCAGGGCTTGAAGGATATAGGTGGCCGAGATAAGTAGGCCAATAAAAACCTTCCCGGCTATCTCAAACTTAATCTCAGAAACGTACCTTAGAAGTCGACCGTAAGCGCCCACGTTTTACCCCAAAACCGGCCCGGACCCAAAAAAAGTCCGGGCCAGCTTAGCCATGTAGAAAAAAAATCAACCAGTCAGAATAAAAAAGCCGCGCCCAAAACGACCAATGGCGTTTTCGGCGCGGCCTTCGTGACCTTAATCAATCGAGATGATGGCGGCTGGAAACCAGGGCCACGGCCCGGTTTTTTGGCCATCAGTCGCATCTTCATGATGTTCGCTTAAGGCATATTAGCAAATATTCTTAGCGATTAAAAGAAAAAATCTTCGTTTGAGCATAAAGCTAAGGTCTATGGTAACATGGTGCCGCGCTGGGGGGGACTTAGGCCCAAAAAAAAGGGCCGGCTACGGGGGATTTTTGCTCCCGACTGTGGTAGAATTGACTTGGAAAGGAGGCCCCCAAAATGATCGGACCAG
This sequence comes from Deltaproteobacteria bacterium, assembly GCA_031278835.1. Taxonomy (GTDB): domain Bacteria; phylum Desulfobacterota; class Desulfarculia; order Adiutricales; family Adiutricaceae; genus JAIRNQ01. The sequence continues at coordinate 3,890 of JAITJP010000488.1, read as the reverse complement.
TCAATCGCGGCAACATAGCCTCCATCTGGGCGGCGGCCAGTTACAAGATGGCTCTCCACAGCGAGAGAACCAACGTTACCCAGTATTTGACCCGCAGCGAAGCCCAGGCCATGGCCCACAATTCCGTGGGGCCCATGCAAAGAAGCACTTATTTGAGCCCCCAGATCGCCCCCGTTTCCGTGGGCCGCCATCTAAACGGCCATATACCTGATTTGACCAAGCAAAATTACAGCGCCCTGGCCGAGGCCCAAAGTAACTACCACGCCGCCGACTATCTGCCGAAAAATTACAACGCCTTGGGTCAGGTGGCCCAAATCGCCGATCAGGCCTCGGCCGGGGTGGTCATCAATCGGGTCATATAAAGCGCCAGGGCCCCAGGGGGCCCGGGGCGGCCGGGGGCTCCGGGGGCCAATAAATCAATGGTCTAAAAAATCGGCCATTGTCTAGACCCTGGTATTTTTTTTTAACAAAGATGGTGAAATCAGGCTTGGAATTTTTTAAGATGGCTTTTTTGTATTAACCAATGACCCAATAAAATTGGTAGGTTAGGAAAAAATATTGTAGAAAGATAAAGATAGAATAGTCAGCGAATATTATTGGAATTATAGTTTGATATGTAATTATCCGTTTAGAGTTTATCTGTTTGTACTGATATCTTTGGATATTGGTTTTTCTTTTTTTTAACAAAATTACTTTCCGATCAGGTAGACTCCCCTTCAAAGATTACCCCCAATATAATTCCCCTAAATTACCTATTGATTTTCGAGTATTTGCTGCTATATTGGGCTCCGTAGGTGATTATCGGAATTCCATTGGCTAAATTCAGTCTTGGCCTTGGTCCCGTGAGCTTACAGTATTTATCCAAAGGCTAGAGAATGCAGTTTAATATCCTAGAATTTGCCAGGACCAATAGGGTAATTCTTATTTGGGCGGCTTTTTTCACTCTTATCTATATGATGAGAGAGATGTTCGGTCTTTTTTTCTTGACGTTTGTCATGTGCTTCATAACCCATGGGGTCACCAGTAAACTGCACCGCTTTACCAAGCAAAGGCGTAAATACCTGGTCATCATGCTTTACATAATATTTTTACTGGGCATCATCTCGTTTTTTATCTACGGTTTGCCTAAGATTTACAGTGAAGCCACTAGGTTTACGGCCCAGCTGCCCCAAACCCTAAACAATCTGGAAGGCCTTTTAGACAACATTACCCAGGACAATCCCAACCTGGCCCAGCCCATTGAGAGAATCAAATAGGCCCTGACTATTGAAAAGGTCATCAACAAGGCCGCTTCCCTGGCCCTGGTGGGCTTGGAGCAGGCTTGGCACTACGTTACTTGGTTTTTTATTTCCATGCTTTTTAGTTTTTTGATCATGCTCGATCTGCCCGATTTGATGAAAAAATTCGTTTCCCTTAAACACTCAAAACTTGGGGATATTTATAAGGAAACCGCTTCGAGCGTGGTCAAGTTTTCCCAAGTGGTTGGCGAAAATTTTCGGGCCCAGATCTTAATATCCCTAATAAACACCAGCCTGACTTTCATGGGCTTGGTTTTTATTGGCACCGGCACCACGGCCCTTTTGTCTTTCGTGGTCTTTCTGTGCGGCCTCATTCCCGTTTTGGGGGTGATTATTTCTTCCATTCCCATCATGCTGGTGGCCCTAAACGTGGGCGGCCTCAAGATGGTTCTGGCCGTTTTGATCCTAATCGTCATCGTCCACGTGGTCGAGGCCTACATTCTTAACCCCAGGATTATTTCGGCGGTTATGAGAATAAACCCAGTTCTCACCTTAATGATTCTCTACATCTCCCATAGCTTGATGGGTATTTGGGGTATGCTCCTAGGCGTCCCTATCGCCGTTTACTGCTATCGGCACTTATTGCAAATGTCGCCAAACGGGCTAAACGGTAAGTCTCCTAACCAGCCTCCTGGGGAAAACCCCCAGGACAAATCCGCCAACCAAAAGACGCCCAGCCCAGGCTCAAAGCCAGTTGAGCCCAACCTAGTTCCAGGGCCCAAGGGAGAAGGGCAGGGCTGAGCGCCAATCGATAGCCCGGCAAAAATTTTTTTAAAAAAAAAGCCCCTACCAGTACTCAAGAAAATAATTTCTTGAGCCCGGCGGGGGAAAAAAATCCGGGTGAGCTTGGGTTTTTGATTTATGCTCGGACAAGATTTTAGGCTTAAAGGGGTCCCCGGCCAAAGGGCCCTAGCCCTGGTTTGGATCTTTTTCTGCCCACTGCTTTTTTTCCTGGCCCCGGCCTGGGCTCAGGCCGTTAAGGCCCAGGAGGGTCAGCCCCAGGCCAAGCCAGAGCTGACCTCGGCCGCCCTGGAAGAGCCATCTGGCCAGGTCTCGCCGCCCAGGACCATCGTCATGTTGGGCGATAGCTTAACGGCCGGGGGCCAGTGGCAGGCCCTGGACCAAGAGGCCACCATCATTAACGAAGGCATTACCGGAGACGGTTACGCCCAAATACTGGCCAGGCTCGACCAGACCATCTCGGCTAAGCCGGATCTGGTTTTCTTACAGGTGGGCATAAACGATCTGGGTCACGTTAGGGAAATAAGCCAAATCATCGACGGCCACAGGGCCATCTGGGAAAAACTCAAAAGCGCCCTGCCCAATGTTAGAATCATCGTCTGCTCGCTTACTCCCATAAACGAGCGCATGCATAAAAGATCCAAGCCCGGGGTTAACCAGCTCATTAGAAACATCAATAAGCTCTTGGCCGCCAAGGCCGCCGAAGAAGAGCTGGACTTTATCGATCTCTACACCCCGCTAACCGGCCCGGACCAGGGTTTACTCAAAAGCCTGACCTTTGACGGGCTTCATTTAACCAAGGCCGGTCACCAGATCTGGCTAAACCAGCTTCTGACTTACCTAAGCCGCTACCGAGATGGGCCAGGGGAGCTCAGCCAAACGGCTTCATCTGATAAAGAATCTTAAATTTGAAAGTAATTTAACTTATATTTTTAGCTTTTTATTAGTTTTATTTAAAAGTTTGTTGGTTTTTTTAAAAAAAAACACAAAAAAAGAACTCTCTGGGCCCAGGCCCAAAAAGCCTCTTAAAGGGCCCTGGCCGCCCCTCTGAGCCTTAGCCCCCCTAAAACCCCAATCGGCCCTGCCAAGGCGGTCTGGGGGCCCCTAGGACCGCTTGTGGGCCAAATTTTGGCTAGGGCTGAAGTCCCAGAACTCTGGCCCCTTCAAGGGGCCGGAGATCGGGGCCAAGGGGCCCTTAAGCTGAGCCGCCCAGGCCAAGCTGGCCAGATGGATGGTAAAGTGGGATTAGATTGGTTATTGGTTATGTTTAGATAGCTGGTCAGGATATTTTTAATCGTAAAGCTCAGATTAAAAGTCATAAATATGTTAAAAAAACTTTAATTATGGCGTGTTTTTTTAGCTTGAAGACTTATTTTTTGTGAGTTATATTGAGAAATGGCTTTTCCGTAACGGTGGAGGCTTGGAACAATTCCAAAAAGCCTTTGAGGTGAGACATGGCTAAGAAGAACCTATTGAGTAAACCGGTTTTAGAGGTTGAGAGCCTGGGCCCAACCAAGATCAAATCGCCCCTTTTAAGTTCCTTAATCGATGGCCAGGAAAACGACGAAACCATAGCTTGGGACGCCTTTACCGATGACAGTCAGAGAATCGTCATGGAGGCCACCCTGGACACCTTCCAACACTACAAGGCCGAGGGCCAGGAACCGCCAAGTTTTGAGCAGGCCGGGGCCCGTCGGCATATTTACTTTGACCCCTCCAAGGTCAGGGCCGGTATCCTGACCGCCGGGGGCCTTTGCCCTGGGCTAAACGACGTCATCAGGTCCTTGGTCTTGACCCTTTATTACCGCTACCGGGTTAGAAACATTTTAGGCATCAAGTACGGTTACCAGG
>JAITJP010000314.1 GCA_031278835.1 Deltaproteobacteria bacterium | reverse complement strand
CACGGCCAAAAGTAGGGTCAGCCAGACGATGGAAGGCATGGCCAAGATCATGCTTTTTAGGCGCAGGCGCCAGTAACTGGTAAAGGCCCCTAGCCAAATTACGTCTTTGGTCTTGTCTATGGGATTTTTAGGGATTGGCTCTTGCCCCATGTCCGCCTCCTATTGGAGAAGAAAGAATTAAAAAAAGCCCGGCCTTTTTTAAGGGACCGGGCCTAAACTGGGCAAGAAAAGATTAATGAGTGGTACGGTTCTCTAAGGCCACGAGATGCTTAGAGGGAAAGTGAACGCCGACTTTTTGGTCTTTTTCGATTTTGAAATCCTTTTCAACCTTGACCAGGATAGGTATTTGCTGGGGATTGCTAGAAGATTCCTTAACCAGTAAGACGTCTTGACCCTGGCCGTTAAAGACATGATCTTTGACCAGTCCTTTGAACCAATTGTTGGCCTGGTAGGTTTCGGGCACGTCCTGGGTTTGAATCACCACCTTTTCGGGCCAGATAAAAAATTTACCTTCCTTCCAAGAGGGTTTATCATCTAGTTCCATGGTCCCGTAATCGGTGTCAAAGTAAGCGTCGGCCCTTTTGTAGGCCTCAAAGAAATTGGTGGCCCCCAGGAATTCGGCTACGAATTCGTTTTCCGGTTTGGAGAAAACTTCGGCCGTGGGTCCTCTCTGGATGATTCGCCCTTCGTTCATGACCACCAATTGATTGGAAAGCCGCTTGGTTTCGTTATGATCGTGGGTGACCAGGATAAAGGTGGTTCCGAGCTTTTGTTGAATGGCCCTAAGTTCTTGTTGAACCTGGCTCCTCAAATGAGCGTCTAAGGCGCTCATTGGTTCATCCAACAAAAGTATCCTAGGCTCATTGACTAGAGCTCGGGCCAAAGCCACTCTTTGCTTTTGTCCTCCGGAAAGTTGATGGGGAAAACGTTTCTCCAATCCGTCCATGCGGATCAGGGCCAAAATAGCCTTGACTTTGTTTTTTATCTCTAATTTGGGTGTTTTTCTGGCTTGAAGGCCAAAAGCGACGTTGGAAAAAACGTCGAGGTGGGGAAAAAGCGCGTAGCTTTGAAAAACGGTATTGACTGGACGCTTAGAAGCGGGCCATTTAGTTAACTCGACATCATCAAGATAAAGGCGACCCTCATCCGGCAATTCCAAGCCAGCTATGATTCTTAAAAGTGTTGTCTTACCGCAACCTGAAGGTCCAAGTATTGTTAAAATATCGCCTTCATTAACACTAAGATCAACCTTGATTAGAGCCTGATGATTAGAAAATGTTTTGGAAATACCGCAACATAATAATCCTTTGTTAATCTGGTCTGTCAATTCCTCTCATATGCCTCCCTTCAACCCAGAAAGTCTCGGAATTACTTATTTTAAGGGATCGATCCTGGATTTAATTGGACGCGATTGAAGGTGACTGGCCTAATCAATATTGGGCCTGTCGAGGTTTTGGCTTTATTTTAGAGCGCGAGCCGGGCGCTTAACGTCCGATTAAGGTTTCAGGAGCGAGTAATTCCTGACCGATTCATATCCCACGACTGGGGATAGAAAACACAGTTTATAGCACCGCGACAGGGGCTAGTCAATTAAAATTTTTTTGTGGCTTATTTTTTATTTATATCATGGCAAAATCATTAGTAAAAAAAATGAGGGTTTTTGGGCCATGACCGGCCCAGGCCGGTCATTTTCTTTCTCCATATTAAACTTCTAAGCATTATTTTTGAAAAAACAAGTCGTTTTTTAAGCCCATGGGCTTGTTTGGTCTCTCAAGAGCTCAGGCGGAAAGGCTAAAGCTTTCTTTTGGTCCAAGGGCTTGTTTTAAGTAATCCAGGGTCTCTATAGGAGATTTTAGCCCCAGGCTAGCACGCTAGCCTGGCGCGCTAGGCTAACGTGCTAGGCTAACGCTTTGGGCACCCCGGGGGCCGGAGTGCTGGGAGCGGTTGTCTCAATTAGGTTAAGCGGAGTCTTGGTTTAGAAAAAGTATTTTTTTTCATATTATTTTAAGCCAAACTCAGCCTCGGGTCAAGCTTTTTTAGCCAACAACCAGAGATGGCCTTAAGTTTTTAAGGAGAAATACTCTCTTCCGTCAAGCCCTTAAAGTTAATAGCAAATTTGACCCAGGCCTAGCTGGGCCGGGCTATTTTTTTAGTCAGGAGGCTTGATTAATCGCTCTAAGATGTTGACAAGTCTCGTTTAAGCGAGTTTTATGCTCTAATGTCATAACTTTAATCGTAAAATTCGGAAAAGAATAAAAAAAACTTTACGGTATTAGGTTTTCAAGCTTATTTTGTCAAATTGAGATTGAAGTTGACATTGGGGCGGTCTAGGAGTACCGTAAACTCGGTTCGACATTATAGGAAGTTCGGTGAAAATCCGACGCGGACCCGCCGCTGTGAACGGGTACGGCCCGTCACCATGAGCCAAAAGGCTTAGGAACTTTTGGCTGGTCACTGGGTGTTTGGCCCGGGAAGGCCGTGACCAAGCCGATTTGATCCGTAAGCCAGAAGACCTGTCTAACTCCAAGGCCCCTTGAGGCGACTCGAGGCCGGGCCTTTGCTTTACTTGGGTGGTTGATGGCAAAAACCTCCACCTCAGGCCCTGGTTTGGCCAAAAAATCAATTTGGACCAGGGTCGCCCGCTTGGGTATGGAGTGAGAAAATCTATGTTTAAGCTGGAAGCTCACGGCGCCTTGAGTTTGGTTGAGATCAGCGCCGGTCTAACAACCTTCTTTGCCATGGTCTACGTTCTGACCGTAAATCCCATCATCGTAAGTCAAGCCGGTCTCCCTATGGGGGCCTTATTCACGGCCACGGCTTTGGGGGTCATCCTGGCTACCCTGATTATGGCCTTTGTGGCCAACCTGCCTTTCGCCGTGGCCCCGGGCATGGGCCTAAACGCCTTTTTCGTGGTCATCGTCAGTCAAATGGGCTTTAGCTGGCCCCAAGCCCTGACGGCCGTTTTGATTTCCGGAGTGGCCTTTGTCCTTTTATCCGTTTCCCCCCTCCGAGAAAAGGTCCTAAAAGAAGTCCCCAAGAGTTTGCAACATGGCGTCTGCGCCGGCATTGGGCTCATGATCGCCTACATTGGTCTAAAAAATAGCGGCTTGGTCAGCCTAAACGCCCAGACCGGCCCTGGTTTAGGCGACATCACTTCCGGACCGGCCCTTTTGGTCCTAATTGGCCTAGCCATTACCGGCCTCCTTTTGGCCCTAAAATTTCGCTTCGCCATCCTAATCGGTATCATCATCACCACCCTAGTCGGTATTCCCCTGGGCGTCACCCAAACCGAGAAAATAGCCAACGGCTTTGTCAGCTTGCCCCCGGCCTTTGGCGAAATTTTTCTAAAATTTGATTTTTCCATCCTGGCCTCCATAAATTTTTGGAGCGTGGTTTTAACCCTGCTTTTCATGGAAGTGGTCGACGGTTTGGCCGGATTTTTGGGCCTTTTTGGGGTCATGGGGGCCGACGGTGACCGTTACCGCCACAAGATGGGCAAAGCCTTTATCGCCGATTCCATGGGCGTGGTCGTGGGCAGCTGCTTGGGCCTTTCGCCCAACACCACCTACGCCGAAAGCGGGGCCGGGGTGGCCTCGGGCGGCCGGACCGGCCTGACCGCCTTGGTCGTGGCCCTTTGTTTCTTTTTATCCCTTTTTATTTCGCCCCTTTTCATGATGGTGCCCTTTAGCGCCGTGGCCCCGGCCCTGGTCATGGTCGGCTTACTGATGAGCGAATCGCTAAGCAAGGTCTCCTACAAAGATCCCAGCGAGATTTTCCCAGCCTTCGTGGTCATGATCCTAATTGGCCTAACCTGGCGGGTCTCGGATGGCCTGGCCGTGGGCTGGCTAATTTACGTTTTCATGAAGGTGGTCTCCCACAAAACCAAGGAACTTAATTCCACGGTCTGGGTGGTGGCGGTTATCTTTGCCTTGAAAATGATCTTTTCCAGCCTGGGCGCCCACTAATTTACCCAAGCGGCCCCCTTTTCTAGACCAAGCCGGCCCTGGTCGGCTTGGTCTAGAACCAATAGAAATTTATTTGAATTTTTAAATAATTATTTATAAGCCCTTAAAAAAAAGACCTCCCCAAAAATTCAAAAATATGTTATAATCATTTCTGAAGTCATATTAGATTATTTGACATTGTTTAGTTTTAAATAGGCTAAATCATCTTAAATTCTATCGATGAAGGTCGGTAGATTTAAGTCTTTGGTTTTGTTTATCAGGCCATTTTCCCGCCCCAGGGGCCCTGGCCGACCTGGCCCCTTAAAGGGCCCTGGTTGGCCCCCAGGAGCGCCGCAAAGCCTAAGCCTAGCCCTAGGCTTAGGCTAATTTGGTTTTCAGTTATGGGTTTTCAGGCTATAAACGATTTACGTTTTAAAAGATTGGCTCTCCTGGTCGAGAACCGGGGCGGTCGATTATACGTGATTGGCGGCCAGGCCCGTGACACTTTAATGGAGGAAAAACTGGGTAAGGCGCCCCCTTCCATGCACTCCGGTCTGGGCGATAAAGATCTGGTTTGTTTTGGCCTGGACATAAGCGCTTTAAAGGAAGCCTTTTCTATTTTGGGCCCCACCTGGATCGTCGATCATCGGGTTTTGCTAGACCGGCTTAAAAAAGATCCGGTTTTGGTCAAAGTCCGCCTGGGCGAATCGGAATTTACCGTGGCCATATCCAGAAAACGTTTCCAAGACCAAATCGTTTCTGAGCCCGGTGCCAGCTTGGCCGAGGACGCCGCCTGCCGCGATTTTACCGTCAACGCCGTCTACTATGACCCTTTGCTGGAAGTTTTTTTCGATCCCCTAAACTCGGATAAGGATTTTAGGGCCAGGCGCCTGGAGCTTTGTTCCCCCACCGCCCTAATCGAGGATCCGGCCCGCATCCTTAGGGCCATGTCCTTTCTTTCCAGATTAAGCTTTATCCCTGGCCAAAAACTCTTGGCGGCCACGGCCCGCGATTGGCCTTTACTGGCTTTGCTGCCCCCGGATCGCTTGTGGCCCGAGTGGAGAAAATGGGCCTTGTCCCTTTGGCCCCGCCTGGGTCTTGAGTATTTAAGGCAAAGCGGAGCCCTGGCCTTTTGGCCCGATCTGCAAGCCCTAATCGATTCCCCGCAGCTTTTTAAGTTTCATCCCGAAGGCGACGTTTGGAATCACACCCTTTTGGTGGTCGGGGCCATGGCCGAGTTAAACATCCCCGTTTCCCTGGGCCGGGTTTTCTTAACTTTGACTAGTCTCCTTCATGACATTGGTAAACCCAAGGTTACCTTTATTGCCACCGATGGCCGGGTCATGACCAGGGGTCACGCTCCAGCCGGTCTGCCTTTGGCCAAGAAATTTTTAGCTTCCATCAAGAGCCCGGCTCACGTGGCCAAGGCGGTTTTGCGCTTAATCGAACGGCACATGGACCTTTCTTTTCGAGAACCCACCACCTTGAATCTAAAAATTTTGGCCAGGCGTTTATGGCCCTTTTGCGATCTGGGGCACTTTTGGGCCATTACCAAGGCCGATTGGCAGGGCCGAATTCCTTACCCCTTTGATTACCCCTGGACCCTTGAGGAATTCCTAGAACCGGTGGACGGCCAAAGGGGCCCGAGCCCAATTCCCTTGGAGGCCAGAGAACTCATGGCCGAACTGGATCTCCCGGGCGGCCCCATGGTCGGTAAACTGATGGCCCTGATCACCGAGGCCTTTGATAAGGGAGAAATCTTCACCGGCCCTGAGGCCCTGAAACTGGCCGCCGCGGCTTTGGCCAAGCCCGAGTTTAAGGCGGCCAACTCCTAAGCCCTAACCAGGGCCCCTGGTCCAAGACCAAAGTCGCCATTTCGAGCCCAGTCGAGCCTGGTTTGGCCCAATAGCCCTAACCAGGGCCCCTGGTCCAAGACCAAAGTCACTACCTCGAGCCCAGTCGAGCCTGGTTTGGCCCAATAAATTAACCAAAAAATCAACTTTTTCACCTTTTACTTAAAAAGGTAAAAGCCCTGAATTTTGACCAAATAATTTTGGCCGCGCTATTTTTTTGCTTTTTTTGAAATCGATGGTTAAAATATCTCCGCCGTGGGGTTAGATAGCTCAGAAGGTCCGGATTATTTTTTCAATTAACCTGGCCTAAATTATTTTTTGGCCTTGGCCTGGGGCCTTTTTCCGCCCCCGGCCCCCTATTAAGTCGATTTAACCAGAAATTTTTTCCTGGGCGAATTTACTCCATTTTTGTATTAATTCTTGTTTTTCTCGTAAAATTAAAGATATAATACGTCATAGAGTTAATCTTTTTTTTCGGGCTCCTGACAGGCTAACGAAAAACGATAACTATGGGTTCGAATTAAGCTCGATTTGAGCTTTTCTGACCCGATTTCTCCCTGGCCTAAGATCTAGGGATTGTTTGGGGTTATTTTCATGTCCAATTTGGCCGTTATTGGGACCCAATGGGGTGACGAGGGTAAGGGCAAGGTGGTTGACCTTTTGACCGATGGGGCCGACCTGGTGGTCCGTTTCCACGGCGGTAATAACGCCGGTCACACCCTGGTCGTGGGCGATTCCACCTACGCCCTCCATTTGGTGCCCTCTGGTATCCTGCACCCTGACAAAGTCAGCCTAATCGCCACCGGGGTGGTGGTGGATCCGGGCGTTTTAATCGGTGAGATTAAAGACCTAATGGCCAGGGGTATTGAGATCAGCCCCAAAAATTTAAAGATTAGCGGTAAGGCCCACGTCATTTTGCCCTACCATAAACGCCTGGACGAGGCTAGGGAAAGTAGGGCCGGGGCTGGCAAGATCGGCACCACCGGTCGGGGCATTGGCCCGGCCTACGAAGACAAGGCTTCCCGGGTGGGCTTGCGCCTCTCCGATTTATTGGACTTAGCCTTATTTGAAAGCAAAGTTAAAAAGGCCCTCCAAGAAAAAAACTGCCTTTTCGAAAAACTTTATGGCCAAAAACCCCTTGAAGCCGCTGACATCATGGCCGAGGCCAGAGACTGGGCCGCCTTTCTCTCGCCCTTTATTACCGATACTTTCGCCATCATTCAAAAAGCGGTCAAAGAAAACAAAAACATCCTTTTTGAAGGGGCCCAGGGCGTTCAGCTGGATATTGATCACGGCACCTACCCCTACGTGACCAGTTCCAATCCTACGGCCGGATCCGTTTCCATTGGTTCGGGTCTGGCTCCCAACAAGATCGACAAAGTGGTGGGCCTGGTTAAAGCCTATACCAGCCGGGTCGGGGAAGGCCCTTTCCCCACCGAGCTCTTAGACGAAACCGGCACCAAGATCCGCGACATTGGCCGCGAGTTTGGAACCACCACCGGCCGCCCCAGGCGCTGCGGCTGGTTGGACGCCGTGGTGGTTAGAACGGCCGTGGACCTGTGCGGCATAGACAGCCTGGCCATTACCAAACTTGACGTTTTGCGCCATCACGACGAAATCAAGATGGCCACGGCCTATCGCCTGGACGGCCAAGAATTAAGCCACGTCCCGGGCATACTCTCAGATTTTTCTCGGGTCGAACCGGTCTACGAGACTTTCAAAGGCTTTAGCCAAGACCTCTGCTCGGCCAAGAGCCTGGATGACCTGCCCCCCGAGGCCAAAGTCTTTCTAAAGCGTCTCTCAGAGACGGTGGGCGCCCGTATCGGCCTGGTCTCGGTGGGCCCGGAACGCGGCCAGACCATCATCTTGGATAAGTTTTTCAAATAAGACTATAGTTTTAAGCCATTTAGCCCTTAGCTTGGCAGCCAACAGCCCTTTGGGGCCCAAACCTTCGGCCTTGGCCAGATTTTTACTAAATATCTGGCGCTTTTAGCCAATAAGCCCTGGCCATAAAATTATTCTTGGCCATTTGAGCTTTTGGCGGCCCAACCAACAATTTACTATAATTTTCAATCATTTATCTTGCGGCTTGCCGAGCTAACCTAGCCCAAACCACTTGTTGTTCTCTTGACTAAAGTCGATATTTACTAAATTTTTTCAGCTATTAGCCCTGGGCTGGGCCTCTCAAAGCTAAGCCAAGCTGCTTGACTTTTCCTCGGCCCGACCAAAAATTACTATAATATTTCTTGGCTTACCCAGCACCTTTGATTTTAAAGCTAACCAGTAAGCCAAAAATTTTGGCCAAATACTGATTTTTACTAAAATTTACATATGTTTATTACTTAACCTTTAAGCAATTGACATTTCTAG
>JAITJP010000180.1 GCA_031278835.1 Deltaproteobacteria bacterium | reverse complement strand
TATGTTTAGGACCACCATCAGTATTAGAAAATTAGCCATCTGGATCAAAACGGTCCAGTCGACGCTCATGCTAACCATGCGGTCACCCATATTTTAAAAAAATGATTTGGATTAGTTTGAGAAAGTTTAAACCAAGACCATGGGCCGCCCAAGGGCCGCTCGGTCCATCAAAAAGCCAGGGCTAAACTTACTAAATTATAAGTTGTTTATTTTCCTAGGTCAAGGGCGCGGCCAATATTTATGCCCAAGATTGTCAACAATCTAACCTGGTAAATATCCAGGTCTTACCATTAATAAATGAACACATATTAATAATATCACTTCTTTTGTTCTTTTTTTTAAACATAACAAAAAATTTAAGGTCCCAAAAAAAACTTGGTTTCAAAAAAAATTTTCCAAAAATTCCATAAGCGCGCCTTCTTTTTCTCCATTCGCTAAATAAATCAGTCATATAAAACTCTTGGCCCCCTTACTTTCCATTAATATTGAATACTTAATCAAAAAAGTTCACTTTCAGCCAACCAATCTGGTTAAACGAAATCGCCCCAGAGGCCCCATAAAAAAAGCCCAGTTTTTTTTATGGGCCTGGGCTTGGATTTAAGCGGAAAAGTCTGAGCCCCTAGCCTTTTTAGGCCGCCCATAAAGCCTAGACCTTGGCTTAGCAATAAATATCTTAAGGTTAAATAAGTAAAAAAATTTTTAAACAGATATTATAAAAAACATAAATTTCCCACTACTCAAAAAAGGCCAATTAAGTTAAAAAAACATGCTTCTTTCAAAGGAACCTAGCCCTAAAGATTGAAATAAGTCCGCTCTCGAAAACCAGAGAAACAAAAAAACAAACCCTTGATATTTTTGTTAAAACATATTATATTGATTTACATATATAGGCAGCCTCGATAAAAGATAATAACTTTAAGGGGTTTAGGTTTCCGACTAATGGCCAGCTAGATGGCCTGGCCCTAACTTTTTTCCCATCAGCCCGGCCAAGCCAGAAAGGGCCTAAAAAACGGCCATCCTTTAAACTCAAGGGCTCAAAGGATTAATTATGCCTCAAGGCCAAACTAGACTCTCTCAACTGGCCGGTCAATGGTATCCCGGTAGCCAAGCCAAGATCGAGGCCGAGCTGGAGGCCTGGCAAGACTACCTGGGCTCATTTAAGCGGCCCAATGGCCAGATCATGGCCATCATAGTTCCCCACGCTGGTTGGTATTTTTCCGGCAAGCTGGCCGCCTTGGCCTTTTCTTTGGCCGTGAATTCCTTTGGCCACCAAGGCCCAAAGCTCTTGGTCATCATGGGCGGTCACCTGGGCAGGCCTTCCCCAATGGTAGCCTATCAGGAAAATTTTTGGCAAACCCCCCTGGGCCCGGTCAGCTTGGCCCCAGAACTAAACCTGGAACTGATCGGTCCTGATTTGATTCCCATAACCTGGAAGGGCCCAACCGACGACAATACCATTGAAGTGCAATTGCCCTTGGCCAAGTTTTACGCCCCCGAGGCCCGAGTTTGGGCCCTGCGGGTCCCCCCGGGCCCCAAAGCCCTAAGCCTAGGCGCCTTACTGGCCAAAATGATCCAAGCCAGAGCTGGCCAAATCTTACTGGTGGCCTCGACCGATCTAACCCACTATGGCCCGGCCTACGGTTTCGCCCCGGCCGGCTCCGGGCCCGAGGGCGAGGAATATCGCTTTAAAAACGATCGCTCCTTTATCGAAGCGGCCCTGGCCTTGGATCCCTTGGCCATGATCCTAGCTGGGGTAAATAATCAGGCGGCTTGCTCGGCCGGAGCGGCCGCCGCGGCCACCGAAGCGGCCAGAATCCTGGGGGCCCAGCCCAAGCTCCTGGATCATTATTCCAGTTACGAGATAAGCCCAGGCCATATCTCGGTTGGCTACGCCGCCCTGAGCTTTGAAATCTAAGCCCCAAAGCCCGGCTGGCTTATTTTGACAGCCAAATCTTTTTTTCGCCCAGGCGCCAAAAAAGAGCCCCGCTCAAAACCACTATGGACATTGGCTGTGGCCTCGTATAGAATCGTTAAAGCTGGTTTTGGAGCTGGTCCCATCGACCTTTAACTTTGGCCATTAATTTAAGCCAAAAAAAAGTTTTTTGCTTTTATCCATTAATTCTCCGCCCTTGATTTTTGTTTCCCTGGTTTTCCCTTGATAACTTTTATGAAGGGGCCTTTTCCTGGCCAAATATCCTGGCCGTTTTGAAGCGAGTTTTTTTTGTTTAGCACTTGCGCCATTGGGCTGGGGGCCAACCTGGGCGATCCCCAAGCCATGTTGGAAAGAGCCATTAATCTTTTAAGGCTCAATCAAGAAATTTCCATAGAGCATATCTCCTCGACTTGGTTCACCGAACCCGTGGGCGGTCCGGCCAACCAAAACTGGTACTATAACCGGGCCGTCACCATCACCACCCAACTGGAACCCATCCCCATGCTTCGAACTTTGCTAAAAATCGAGGCGGCTTTGGGCCGAGTCCGGGTGGAACGTCATGGGCCCAGGTACATTGATCTCGATTTACTTTTTATGGACCAAGACGTGGTCAGGGCCGAGGAATTAACCCTACCCCACCCCAGGCTTCACGAAAGGGCCTTTGTTCTTTACCCCTTGGGCGAGGTGGCCCCGGACTGGATTCACCCCTTGACTCGGCTATCCATCCCGGAAATGATTGACAAATTACCTAAAAACGGACCCGAGGTGCGTAAAATAAGATAGATTTTTTTAAAATTTCATTAAAATCATAAAGATTAAAATGCCAATTATCGCAAGAATCTTAATCATATGCCTACTTTATTACCTAATTTTCAGGGTATTCAGAGGTCTTATTGTCACAAAAAGAGGCAATGATAACATTATAGACTTTGGGGAATTAGTAAAAGATTCTCTAACCGGCGTTTATTTTTTAAAAACCAACGCGATAATTCTCAATAAAGACGGTCAAAAACTATATTTCAGTTCCATCGCTAATCGTGACCAGTGGCTTCACCAAGAAAACCAAAATCATTAAGACCCTTGGCCGCCCAGCCTGGCCGGCCAAGGCTGGCCCTGGCCCTGGGCCTGAGCTTGACCTTGATTCTGGTCAAGCTTTTTTCGGCCCAAAGCGCCCTGGGTCAAGGGGGTTTTTTCGCCCCCGAGGAGCAAATAGCCAACCCAAGCCAGTCCCAAGCGGCTTCGGGAGCGGAGGGAAAAAGCCCACCCGAACCAGACTACAATCTACCCGATTGGGTGCCCCGTTATCCCAACACCAATCGCCCTTATTGGTTACCCCCGGAGGACGGCTCGGTCTCGAGCTTGGATCCGGCCGGCCCCTTGGCAGAGCCACTGGCCCAGGAGGGGGGCTTTTTTTCCCCGCCGCTTCCCTTGCCACCG
>JAITJP010000093.1 GCA_031278835.1 Deltaproteobacteria bacterium | reverse complement strand
TATTAGGGCCGTTTACGGCCAAATGGAAAATGGCCGGACCAATTAGGATAAACCCGCCTAGCCGCCTTACCCGGGTAGGCGGGGGTCAATGAAAAGCTTTTGGGCTGGGCCAATTTTTTTTAAAGGGTCAGGTTGAAATTTTTTATCCGAGGTTTCTTTTTTTTTTAATATCAATCATTTGTTGAAATTTAGGAGTTTAAGATGAAAAACTTATTTATAGCCATTTTAGCTATTTTGGCTTTTGGGGCGGCCGGGTTGGCCGGAGCGCTTTGGGCGGCTGACCCTGAGGTCATTAGGATTGGCTATTTCCAGTCACCCAATGGCGAGCTCTTGGCCAAAGGCCAGGGTCAGCTGGCCAAAAGGTTTCCCAATACCAAGATTGAGTATATCAAGTTTGAGGTGGGTCGGGACGTTAACGCCGCCTTTGCCGGGGGATCGCTTGACCTTGGCACCATTGGTACGCCTCCGGGGGCTTCGGGCTTAATCAATAATTTGCCCTACAAGATTTTTTATCTCCACGACATTATTGGGGATAGCGAGGCCCTGGTGGTCAAGGAAAGTTCCAACATCAATAGCTTCCAAGATTTGAAAAACAAAGTCATAGCCAGTCCCTTTGGTTCGACTTCGCACTTTAGTTTAATGGCCGCTTTGAAGCAAAACAACATTAAGCCCAGCGATCTGAAGATTTTAGACATTACCGGGCAAGAGGTCCAGGCCGCCTGGGTTAGGGGCGACATTGACGGGACCTATATCTGGCAACCCACCCAGGCCAGGCTCTTGGAAGAAGGCGGAAAGGTGCTCATAAATTCCCGAGAGGTGGCCGCCAAGGGTGGTATTACCGGCGAGTTTGGCATCGTCTCTGACAAGTTTTACGCCCAACATCCCGAGGCGGTTAAGGCTTACATAGATATTTTGGATCAAGCCACCAAAGAATACCGGGAAGGCAAACCAGAGACCATAAAAATCTTGGCCTCGGAACTTGGCCTAAGCGAAGAAGAAACCAAGGTGGTCATTTCCCAAATAATCGTATTGGACAAAAAAGATCAAAGCGACCCCAGATACCTGGGAACCACGGCCAAACCCGGGGCCTTGGCCAAGCTGCTGGAGGAAACGGCTGATTTCTTAACCATCGATAAATCTCTAAAGGAAAGTGAAAAGGCGGCTTTTTTCCAGCCCAAGATCTTAACCCAGCTCTATGATTAATCAAAGCCCATCAAGGAAAATGAAAAGGCCCTTGGGATTTTAGGCCCTAAAACAAAAAGGGCCAATTATAAAAGTAAGAAAAAAAATAAGCATAGTAATAAAAATAAGTAAAGTAACAAAAGTTATAAAAGTATCAAAAGATACAAAAATCATACAAGTAACAAAAGTAACTAAACTAGTCAAAACTAGCCAGGGGTGAAAAACGGCCCATGATTGAACAAAGCCTTGAGCGGAGTATTTACCCCCTGGGGGCTAGCGCCGCGGCCGAAAAAGGGCCAGCGGTGGTGGCCCAGGTTAGAGATTTGAGCCTTTCCTATCAAAACGGGCGGGAAACCTCGGTGGTCTTGAAGGACATATCCTTAAAACTCTACGATCGTGATTTTGTCTGCCTTTTGGGGCCTTCGGGCTGCGGCAAAACCACCCTTTTAAACCTTTTGGCCGGCTACGCCACCGAGTATCTGGGCTCGATTTTAATTGATGGCCAGCCTCACCTGGGGCCCACGCCCAGGGTCGGGGTGGTCTTTCAGTCGCCCAATTTATTTCCTTGGCTCACGGCCGCCAAAAATATCGAGTTTGGATTAAAAATGCTGGGCCTTGAAAAAAAAGCTCGGAGGGAAAAAGTTCAAAAGCTCTTGGAGATCATTAGTTTGGAAAACGCCGCCGATCTTTTGCCCCATCAAATGTCCGGGGGCATGCGCCAGAGGGTGGCCATCGCCAGGGCCTTGGCCCTTGATTCAAAAATCATCTTACTAGATGAGCCTTTTAGCGCCCTGGACGCCTTAACCAGGGAAATGATGCAAGGTCATTTAAGGGATATTTGGACCAAGGCCGGGCGCTGTTTTTTCTTCATTACCCACGACGTTCAGGAAGCCCTACTCTTGGCCAATCGTCTCATTGTCATGAGCGCCTGGCCGGGCAGGATTTTTTCTGACTTTGAAAACCCCCTTAGAAAAGAAAGCGGGCCGGGGCCTAGGGCTGATTTCGATAGCCTTAGAAACGATCCGCTTTTTAGTAAATTGCGCGCCGATCTGCTGGAAATGATCCAAGGAAATAGCTGCGTGATTTAGTTTTGGTTTAAGCAAAAAAATAAAAAAAACTTGATCCAATGGGTTAAGTTTTGGGCCATCAATATTGGGTCATTTTGGCAGGATTGCTGGGATGGCCTTTGGAGAAAAATTTTCATGGAAAGGCTTAAAAACCAGTCTGAGCAAATAGACAACCAAGTAGGAGAGATTAAGCCAGCCGCTGGCCCCAAAAAGGCCAAAAGGGTGGCCTTAATCGGTTTCGATTGCGCCATTCCCGAGAG
>JAITJP010000436.1 GCA_031278835.1 Deltaproteobacteria bacterium | reverse complement strand
TCATTGTCAAGGCATTTCCTTAAAAAGGTTTTTTAGTAAATTTATTTGTATTTTGAAAAATGATTGGGCTTAAGGCTTTTTTTTAATTTTTGGGGGCCCGGGCAGCTGGGCCGGTTAAGAACCGCCTAGCACGATAATATGGTCAACCAATTGGCAGATGACGTGGCCAAAAAGGAGATGAAGTTCTTGAATCCTGGGGGTATTGGGGGCGGGGCTGTCAATGATTAGGTCAGCCACTTTGGGGTCATGGATAAGGGAGCCGCACATGAAAATGGTGGATAGGGAATTGGCCGAGGCGGCTTCAAAGGCCTTAAGGACGTTTTTGGAAGTCCCGCTGGTTGACAGGCCCCATAAAATATCGCCCGGTTTGCCCAGGGCTTTTATTTGCCTGGAAAAGATTTCATCGTAACCATAGTCATTACCTATGGCCGTGAGTTTGGAGGTATCGGAGGTCAAGGCCACGGCCGACAAGCCCGGCCTTTCGAGCATAAAACGACCCACGAATTCGGCGGCAAAATGTTGGGCCTCGGCGGCGCTGCCCCCGTTTCCGCATAAATAAATGACCCCGCCATTGGTCAGGCAGGCGGCCATCATTTTGGCCGCCTTGACTAATAAATCGGTGTTTTTGTAAGCCAAGCCTAGCGATTCAGATAATTCTTCAAAGGCTTTTGACACGATGTTATTCATTTGAAAACCTCGATAAAAAAACTTACTAAAATACTTAATTAATTGGCCTAAAAAAATTACCAGGCCATCGCGGTAAACGTCATCGGTATGGCCGTAAGCCAGGCCAGCTTCGATTTGGGGGCTGGGCTTAATTAATTGGCCTTAAAAATTACCAGGTTGTCCCGGTGAATGATTTCATCGCAATGGCTGTAACCCAGGAGAGCTTCAATTTGGGCGCTGGGCTGGCCTTTGATTTTTTCAACCTCAGGGGCGCTGTAATTGGCAAGACCAATGCCCAGTTCTTGGTGGTTGGCATTGGCGATGGTGACCGGGTCGCCCACGTCAAAAAGGCCATTTAGAGCGGTTACGCCGCCGGGCAGTAAGCTTTTACCCTTTTCGACTAGGGCCTCGACCGCGCCGGGGTCAATGACCAAGGTGCCCTTGGGCCGGGCGGCAAAGGCTAGCCAGTGTTTTTTGGCCCGGCGTTGGTGTTTTGAGGGGGTAAAAAAGGTGCCCAGTTCCTCGCCGTCAATCAGGCGGACCAAAACGTCACGGGTGCGGCCGTTGGCGATGAGGCTGGCTAGGCCCCGCTCGGAGAGCCGGGAAGCGGCCACGACTTTGGTATACATGCCCCCGGTACCCAGGGGCCCGCCCTGACCGGCTTTTTGTAAAATTTCCTCGGTCACCTGGCTGACTTCCTTAAGGAGGGCGGCTTGGGGATCGAGGCGCGGATCGCTCTCGTAGAGGCCATCGGAGTCGGTTAGGTTAATGAAAAGATCGGCCTCGACTAGGCTGGCCACCATGGAACCCAGGCTATCGTTATCGCCGACCTTGAGTTCTTCCACGGCCACGGTGTCGTTTTCGTTGACAATGGGGATGAGGCCCATTTCGACTAGGGAAATCATGGTGTTTCGGGCGTTTAAAAACCGGCGCCGATCGGCCAAGTCCTCGGCCGTTAGAAGGATCTGGGCGCATTTAAGATCAAAAACAGCCAGGGCTTTATCCCAGGCCGTCATTAAGCTGACCTGTCCGGCCGAGGCGCAGACCTGTTTTAGAATCAAAGTTTTTGGCCTAGAGGGGAGACCCAATTTGCCCACCCCGGCGGCCACGGCCCCGGAGGTCACCAAGACCACTTCTAGACCGCGCCGCCTGATCTGGGCCACCTGATTGGCCAGGGCCCGAAAACGGTCAAAAGAAATGACTTCCTTTTCGCACAATTGGGAGCTGCCGATCTTGATGACCAAGCGCCGAGCTTTTTTAAATTCAGACCTGTTTCGCATTAACTCTCACAAGAAAAGCCGATCTTGATGACCAAGCGCCGAGCTTTTTTAAATTCAGACCTGTTTCGCATCAACTCTCACAAGAAAAGCCGATCTTGATGACCAAACGCCGAGCTTTTTTAAATTCAGACCTGTTTCGCCTTAACTCTCACAAGAAAGGCGATTTTATTTTTAAGTAAAAAATCTTTGGGATTATTTTCGCTTCCAAATTGGGGCTTAGTTGGGCAGTCTTATTTGATCGTTTTCCCAAACCATGTAATTATTTCGGTCCATCAGGTAGGGGTTTAAAGTCAAGAGAGTGGCCGTGGTGGTGTTGTGTCTCTGGGCGATGGCGCTTAGGGTATCCCCGGTTTGGACTAGGTAAGTTTGGGCCGAGGCCGTGGGGCTCGGGGTTGGGCTGACCGTTAAATCCTCGGCCAGGGGTGGTTCGGGCACGACCACCTGAGCTTGAAGGTTTATGAGATCAGCCAGTCTATCCCTTTCCCGGTAAGAGTTAGTCAGGGCCCGGTTTAGTAGTTCTGACTTACTTTTTTCTTGGTCCAGTTCCGTAGCCAGGGCTTGGTTTTCGGCCTTTAGTTTATTAAGTTCTTCTTCGGAAACCCCGCCGCAGCCGGTCAAAAGCACCAAGGTCAAGGCTAAAAAAACCAATAAAATACCTCTGGCTGACCAGTTAAATTGCCAGTCGGCTGATGAGGTTTTGAACATATATATCTCCCCAGCCCCAATTTTTTTTGTTTTTTGGGGCTCCAATCAAGCTAAAATCAATATTCAAATAAGCTTTGGGCTTATCTTGGTTTTTTGGCTAGTCTGGCCGGCCTGAGGCCGTCTTAGGCTGGCCAGAGGTTAAACTTTTTTCTCATGTGGTCAGGCTTAAGCGATTCCTTGGACCATCTCAGGCCCGGCAGACCCAGATCCTGCTCGCGGTTAATGTAAGTCTTGTCCGAAAAAGCCGCCCGGCAGAAGCTGGAGCACAAGGCCACGTAGATGCCCCGGATGGTCGGGCTGCCCTTTTCGACGTGAATTAGGGCCGTGTCCGGGCTTAGGGCTTCCCCCAAACTAAAGGCTTCAATCTTGCCCTCCACCCTTATGGCCAAGCCCTGTATGGCCAGGGCCTGGAAATTTTCCAGCAGCAAATGGACGGCTTGTTTTTCGATTTGCAGGTGCGAGTCCTCGCCGATTTTTTCGGTCTTGGAAGTCAGCCATTTGGCCTCCACCTCGACTAGCTCGTCATGAAGATCCGTGGTTATGGTGACCAGTTCATAGCGATTGTTTTTTATAAAGCTATTGTAGTGGTTTTTCTTTTGGTGCATTCGGCGGCCGCTGAGATTGATGACCTTGTCGGCCAAGTAAACGTAGTCGTCGTTATCTGGGTCAGACTCGATTTTCCAAGTCGGGTGGGCGGCCTCAATGGTTTTAGCCAGCCGCTCGGGGATCTTGGAAAATCTGGGCGAGTCCATTTGTTCGACCAAAAACTCAACCGCCTTTAGCTGACTTTCTTTCGGACCTAAAGGCGGCATGGCAAAGGGGTCACCCCCGGTTGGCTGGGAAATAAGACAAAGGCAATCGTGGGCCCGGGTCCAGGAAAAATTATAAAACCCTTGCCAGATAAACATGTTGGTAAAATTAGCGTCTGAGGTATAAAGGGGGTAACGCCTTTCCAGGTCAATAAAAATGGGCCGATCGGCCAAATCCAGGGGCTTGAAGCTCATAAATTCTCTCACCTAAGCCCCAAACAAATTTAGGGCGGCTAATTAGTCCCAAAAATTATATCATTTCGCAAGTTTCGTAAAAAAGACCCCTTCCTGAGGCCAATATTCCAAAGGCCAGCCCAAAGCCGTGGCCTGGCCTTTGGCCGGGGCCCCCGGCCCGGTCATAAAGCCCAAGGGCGGCCAGGGTCATTAACTAGTCTATCAATCCAAGCTAAGTTACGCAAGAGACCTTCTTAAACTCCCGAGATTGGCGCCAGCCATTGGGGCCCAGGGCCTGGGAACAAAGCCCTGGGCCCTTGATGGATTCTTATGACTATGGGATAATGTCTTAAAAAGCTTTTAATACTAGATTCTTCTTGGCCAAAATGGTCCGGGCTGGAAGAATGGTTAAGCCATAAACTCTAGGGCGATTTTTAGCCATAAAAGGAGTCATTAACTAAGTCATAAATCAAATATTGGTCATTAATTTTTCTTAAAATCTTCTAAAATCTATTTTTTTCATTTTTTTATAGCCAGAAATTGGGCCAGAAATCGAGCCTAAAATCGGGCCAGAAAGTGGGCCTGAAATCGAGCCAGAAATTGGGCCTGAAATCGGGCCAGAAATTGGGCCAGAAATTGGGTTAGAAATTGGGCCTGAAATGGAACCTGAGACTTTTGGCCAGCTCGGGTAGGTCGAGACTTGCCCTTTTAAGGCCCATTTTGAGCCCCCTGAGCCCCGCGAAACCGGCCACCCGGGTTTATTTAGGGTGATCAGGCCAAAAGCCCGTGGTCGGGCTATTAGGCCCCTTTACGGGCCTATTTGGTAAATTGGGGAAATTTTTGGGTTTTTATTTTGGCCTTGCTTTAAGGGTCTGAAATCATGAAATAATCAGATTTGGGAGCCAATGGGGGCCCAGGAAGCCGAAAGAGAGCTCAACAAAAGTAGTATAATAGGGGGCTCAGAAGTTAGTTCGACCTGGGCTGATTTTAAAGCCCTAGCCCTGGGTAAAAAAAATGGCCCGGTCCATTTTTTTAGCCCAGGCCTAGCCGAGGGCTAAAGAGCGGTGACCAGCATGTTGAGAAAGATAGTTCATTATGGCCAGCTTAGTTTGGAGGAAATTAAAGCCATCAAGCTTAAGGCTCAGGAGGGCTCGGCCTTTCACCAAAACGAGTATGGCCTGATTTTGGCTAGGGGGCATTTTGGCCAAAAAAACAAAGTCGAAGCGGCCAAGTATTTTCAAATGGCCGCCGAGCAGGGTTATCCCGAAGCCCTCTGGAATTTGGCCAATTATCTCATAAACGATCCCGAGGGGCCCCATGACGAGGCCAGGGGTCTGGAAGTCCTAAACCGGGGCTGTCAAATAGGCCTGCCCTTTATCCTAAACCAAGTGGGCTATTATTACCGGGTCGGCCATCATTTTGAAAAAAACTTCGAAAAAGCCAAGGAATATTTTTTTCAGGCAGCCGAGGCCGGTAACCCCATGGCCCAATACAATCTGGGCGGCATGTACGCCCAAGGCGAGGGCTTTGCGGTTGACTATGTCCAGGCCTTTGAATGGATTGAAAAAGCCGCCCAGGCCGACTTGGTTCAGGCCATTGGCACCTTGGGTGAATTTTACGTCATGGGCATTGGCTGCTTCCCGGACCTGGAAAAAGGCTTGGAACTCTTAAGCCTGGCCGTAGGACGCGACTACCCCCAGTCCATGTTTTTTCTGGGTCAACTTTACGAAAACGGCCAATTGGTCGAACAAGATTACGATCAGGCCAGATTCTATTTTCAAAAAGCCACCCAGCTGGCTTTTTTACCAGCCTACACCAGTTTGGCCAATCTTATGGAAAAAGGCTTGGGCGGCCCCCAAGATCTGGAGACGGCCCAGCGCATTTATAAAGTGGCCGCCAAAGGCATCCAGCCCAACCCCAATCAGGGTTACCGGAGCGATTTATCCGAGTATGAAAAAAGCACCTTAACCAACGGTCCTGGCCGGGCCAACTCCCCAAAAAAGATGGTCCACTAATGGGGCCAAAAAGCCTCGGACTGGTTTTTTTCTTGGCAATTTTTTTTCAGGCCCAAAAAGGCCCGGTTTTTGGCTCTGGCCAAAACCTAATTTTTTTTTAGGCTAGCTTAGCCCTGGGCTAAGCTAAAGTGAGGTTTATGATTAAAGCGCCCCTAGGTCAATTTTATCATTTTTCCATGGAAGAATTTAACGAACTCTCGAAAAAAGCCAATCAAGGCTCGGCCTTTCATCAAAACGAGTTCGGTAAGGTCTTGGCCCGAAGTTTTTTTATTCCTGAAAACAAGGAAAAAGCGGCCAAGTATTACCAAATGGCCGCCAATCAGGATTATCCCGAAGCCATCTGGAATCTGGGCAATTATCTCCTAAATGACCCGGCCGGACCCCATGACCTGGCCAGGGGCCTGGAACTACTTTTTCGGGGCCGCGATCTTGGCGATCCCTTAATCATCAACCAGTTGGGCTTCTATTATCAGCATGGCCTTCATGTGGGCCAAGATTATGAAAAAGCCCTGGAACTCTTTCGCCAAGCCGCCGAGCTGGGCAATCCCCATAGCCAATATAACCTGGCTTACATGTATTTAAACGGGCTAGGGCTTGAGGCTGACTCCTTGGCGGCCTTTGAATGGGTAGAAAAGGCGGCCGAGGCCGATTTTGTCGAGGCCATTGGCTCACTGGGCGAGTTTTATCTCCTGGGGGTTGGCTGTAAGCCGGACCAGGACAAGGGCTTTGAGCTCCTAAACCGGGCCGTGGGCCGCGACCACGCCAAGTCCATTTTGCTCATGGGCCTAATTTACAAAGACAGCGACCTAGTCGAGCCCGACTACCAGCTGGCCAGATTTTACCTTCATAAAGCCGTCAATCTGGGTCATCTCCCGGCTTTCCCGGTTCTGGCCGAGCTTTTGGAAAAAGGCTTGGGCGGAGCCAAAGATCTCCAGGGGGCCAAGAGTTTATATTTTGAAGCCGCCCGAGGCGCTCTGCCCGGGGCCGCTGAGCTTTACCAGAAATTTTTGGCTGAAAACGAAAATGGCCCCGAGCCTCGGGGCTCTTCTGAGCCAAAAGGCCCTGCCGAGCCCAAGGGGACGGCTGAGCCGCTGCCCTCCAAAAAAATCTTGCATTAAGCGCTTTGGCCTAGGCTAAAGCCCTGGAACTCTTTGGCTTGGGGGCCGAGGCTGGCTATCCCGAGGCCCAATTCAACCTAAGCGGCCGGCTGGCCCAAGCCTAAGGTATTGAGGCTGACCCGGTCCAAGCCTTTGAATGGATGGAAAAGTCGGCCGCGGCGGGACTTAGTGGAGGGCTACCAGAGATTTTTGGCCAATCATGAAATAAGCCCTGAACAAAAAAAAGACGCCCCAGAGCTGGCCCATAAAACTTTAGACTAAAGGCTTTGAGGCCTTTTTTTGGGGAGCCCTTAGAAAAAAAATTGCTTTTTTTCTAAGGGGGCTAAGGGCCCTTAGTCAAAGAGAAAGATGGAAAAATCTATGGAAAAATTAAAAAAAGCTTCAACACAACTCACTTTAGACGAGATTAATGAAATCAAGCGCCAGGCCCAGGCGGGTTCGGCCCCTCATCAAAACCAATACGGTTTGCTCTTGGCCCTGGGTCAATTTGTTCCCAAAAACAAAAGCCAAGCCGTGGAGTATTTCAAAAAGGCCTCTGATCAGGATAATCCTGAGGGCATGTGGAATTACTGCAAATATCTCCTGTATGACCCTGATGGCCCCGCAGATGTGGCCCAGGCCCTGGAAATCCTTTTACGGGGCTGCGAAAAAGGCTACCCCTTCATCCTTAACCAAATGGCCTACTTTTACCAGCATGGCCATTATGTCGAAAAAAACCTGGAAAAAGCCGTGGAACTCTTTCGCCGGGGGGCCGAACTGGGCAGCCCCCAGGCCCAATTCAACCTAGCTACCATGTACGCCTCCGGGGAAGGCCTTGAGTTTAGTGAATTTGAAGCCTTTGAGTGGCTAGAAAAGGCCGCCTACGACGGGGACTTTGTCGAGGCCATTGGCACACTGGGAGAGTTTTACGCCTTGGGCATTGGCTGTTTGCAAGACTTGGACAAGGGTCTGGAACTGCTAGAAATGGCCGTCGGCCGCGATCACCCCAATTCCATGTTCGCCCTGGGTAGTTTTTACTATAAAGGTGAAATCGTCGAGCGAGACTACGACCAGGCCAGATTCTACCTAGGTAAAGCCGTCAATAGGGGTTTTTTACAGGCTTACCCCATTATGGCCAGTCTTCTGGCCCAGGGATTGGGCGGCCCCAAAGATCTGGAAACGGCCAAACGTTTACTTCAAGCCGGGGCCAAAGCCGGTCTAGCCGACTGCGCTGAGGCTTACCAGAGTTTATTAAAAGAACCGGCCAGAGATTGTGACCAAAAGGACCTGGCCGAGCCTTGTAAAAAAAATATCCACTAAGGGCTTGAGCGGCTGCTCAAGCCCTTAGTGGATAAGTAAATACTTAAAAACTTAAATTAGCTATGAGTTTTTCCTCGTAAGTTTAGATTTGCCTTATTTCTAAACTAAATTCCCTATTTCGGGCAACAATTTTTTAAATTTTTTTGAGGTCAGTAAATGTACGTTACCACCAGTCAAGAGAGCCGCTTACTGGATAAAGTGGCCATCGAGGATTTTGGCCTAGCCGGCCTGGTTTTGATGGAAAACGCCGCCCACTCGATTTTGCGAGAGGCCTTGGAGTTTTGGCCCGATCTGGGCAAAAAAGAACAAAAGGTCTTGGTTTTGGCCGGACCGGGTCAAAACGGCGGAGACGGCTTTGTCTTGTCCAGGCTTCTTTTGAACATGGGTCACTCCGTAAATTGTTGTCTGGTTAGAAAACCTGGCCAGGAGCCAAGCGGTGAGGCTGGGATAAATTACCAGCTCTTACAAAAGCTCAAGGCCAAAATAAACATCATCGAAACGGATCAAGATGAACTACCCAATTTCGCCGATTACGGACTTATCATTGACGCCCTTTTTGGCACCGGGCTGGATCGGCCTTTGGAAGGACAGGCGGCCAGGGTCTTGTTGGCGGCCGGACCCAAGGCTGGCTTTAGAGTTGAGACCAGGCCCTTTCGGGTCTTGGCCGTGGATCTGCCCTCGGGCTTAATGGGCGACTCCGGTAAGGCCGGTCCGGAAGTCCTGCCAGCCGATCTGAGCGTCAGTTTGGGCACTTTTAAGTTTGGCCATTTTCTGGTGGACGGTCCCCAGCTATCTGGCCAGGTTCGCTTGGGCGACATCGGTTTAGGCCCAGCCATGTACGCCGAGGCCTCCCCCATGGCCATGACTCTGGACCTGGAACTGGCCTCTAGCCTGGTGCCCAATAGGCCTAATGATAGTCATAAAGGCACCTTTGGCCACGTGGTCCTTTTGGGCGGATCGGCCGGGAAAACCGGGGCCTTGGTTTTGGCCAGCCTGGGGGCCCAAAGATCCGGCTGCGGGCTCATTACCGCCGCCCATCCGGCCTCCCTGGACATGGTTTTTCAAACCAAACTGACCTCGGCCCTAACCTTGCCCCTCCTGGAATACATGCCAGGTGAATTTTCCTCTCGGGCGGCCGACCAACTCTATGAATTTATGAAAGACAAGCAGGTTCTGGCTTTGGGCCCGGGCCTGGGCCTTAGAGAGGAAACCCACACCTTGGTTTTCAATCTGGTACAAAACCTCGAAGTACCCCTGGTCCTTGACGCTGACGCCTTAACCATCTTGGCCGAAAATATCGAGGTCTTGGCCTCGGCCAAAAATCATACCATTATCACGCCCCACCCGGGTGAAGCGGCTAGGCTCCTAGGCCGAAGCGTCTCCGAGGTTCAAGAGGATCGACCAAAAGCGGCCAGGGAACTGGCCCAAAAAACCAAGTCAGTGGTCATCTTAAAGGGTTATCATACTTTGATCGCCGAGCCCGAGGGCTCCTTATTGGTTAACCTACTGGGCGGCCCCATCCTGGCCACCGGCGGCTCGGGCGATTTATTGACCGGACTGGTGGCCGGCCTACTGGCCCAGGACCTTGAGCCTTATGACGCGGCCGCTTTGGCGGTATACCTGCAGGCCTTGGCCGCCGATCTGGCCGCCCAACATTTAACCGATCGGGGCATCTTTCCCTCGGAGATCCAAGCTTGCCTGCCCGAGGCCTGGAAAACCGTCTTGGCCTATCAGCCCAATTTACTGGACCTTCATTTTTAGCCCCCAGGCTTAAACCAGCTTAAAATCATTTCCCTGGCCAGCCCCTGGGCCAGGGAAAAAACCCGCCCTTGGCGCTAATTTTGCATGATTTTTTCCGGGCCTTTATTTTACGCTCCTAAATTCCCCACAAAGGCTTAAATTAACCACTAAATTTTGAGGGCCTCGGTAGACTCATGAAATCGAAAACACTAGTAAAAATCCTGGCGGTCTTGGTCATTATTGGAGCCTTGGCCTTCTTTTTACCCAAGTTCTTTGGCCAGTCCCAGCCTGAGAACTTTTATCGCACCCAGCGGGTCAATAAGGGACAGCTGAGAATCGCCGTCGGGGCCACCGGCACCATCAATCCGGTCATGGTGGTTAACGTGGGCACCCAGATCTCTGGCACCATCAAAGAAATTTTGGTTGATTTCAACGACAGCGTCCAAGAAGGCCAACTTTTGATGGTCTTAGACGATCAGCTTTTTCAGGCCAAGGCCGACATGGCCAAGGCCAATCTGGCCAATGCCCAGGCCCAGTTGCGGCTAGCCCAGCTCAAATACGATCGTCAGGAAAAACTCTACAAAGCCAATAGCGCCCCCAAAGAAGAATTCGACACGGCCCAGGCCAATCTGGAAATGGCCAAGGCCACGGTGGCCCAGCACGAGGCCTCCTTGGCCCAGGACATGTACAATCTAAACAATACCCGCATAGTGGCCCCGGTCGATGGGGTCATCATAAACCGGGCCGTGGACGTTGGCCAGACCGTGGCCGCCAGTTTCCAGACCCCGACCCTAATCGACATTGCCGGCGATCTGACCAAAATGCAAATTAACGCCAGTTTCTCCGAAGCTGACATTGGCCGGCTCAGCCCGGGCCTGGAGGTGACCTTTACCGTGGACGCCTATCTGGGCGAATCCTTTAAGGGTAAACTTAGACAAATCCGCTTAAACCCAACCATTACCTCAAACGTGGTCACCTATGACGTCATTATTGACGTGGACAACCCCAGCCTCAAATTACTGCCAGGCATGACCGCTTACGTGGACATTGAACTCTACAAAAAAAATAACGTCCTACTGGTCCCGGCGGCCGCCCTTAACTATCGGCCAAGCGGGGCCGAGGCCTTGGAAGCCAAAAGCCCCAGCCCCACGGCGCCCCAAAGCGCCTCAGCCCTCGGCGCCCCAGCGGCTGGGGACCCAGCGGCTGGCCCCCCCGAGGGAGCCAGTCTAGCCGGCCAAGCCCTGGCCGCCGAGCCTGGAGAGGCCCAGGAGCCCACGGCCCATTGGGGCAGCGCTGAGGGCTTGAGCCCAACCGCTGACCAGAAAAATGCTTACGAGACCGAGGATAGCCATGGCCGGGTCTACCTTTTGGGGCCTGACGGCCAACCAAAAATGGTGGCCTTAACTTTGGGCACCAGCGATTTACGGCAAACCATCGTCACCGGCGGGGCTCTTAAGGAAGGCGATCTGGTCATAATTGGCGAAAATCAGCCCCAGGAAGATCGGACCCTATTAAGCGGAACGGCCGCCCCCGGACCGGGCCGGAGGTTCTAAAGATGGACCGCCTTGATAGCCAAGTAAGTTCTGGCCCGGAGGCCGTCCGGCTCCAGGCTAGTAGCCTCAAGCCTAGCCAGGCCAACGGGCCAGTGGTTATTTTAACCGATCAGCTCAAGAAAACTTACTTCACCGACGCCGGGGCCTTGGAAGTCCTGCATGGGGTAAATTTTGAGATTAAGAGCGGGGAATTCGTGGCCATCATGGGGCCCAGCGGTTCGGGCAAATCAACCTTTATGAATATCTTGGGTTGTTTGGACGTACCCACTTCTGGCACCTATAAACTTTTGGGCGAATCGGTGGGCGATCTTAGTCCCGATCAGTTAGCCCATCGGCGCAACAAATTTTTGGGTTTCGTTTTTCAGGGTTTTAATCTCCTGCCCCGGGCCGATCTCTTGGAAAACGTGGCCATGCCCCTTTTGTACGCCAAAGTGCCCGGGGCCGAGAGAAACCAGCGGGCCAAGGACATGCTCGATCGAGTTGGCTTAAGCCCCTGGATTCATCATCGGCCCAGTCAGGTATCCGGCGGCCAACAGCAGCGAGCCGCCGTGGCCAGGGCCCTTTGCGGAGCCCCCAGTTTGGTTTTGGCCGACGAGCCCACCGGTAACCTCGATAGCCAAACCAGCGATGAAATCATGAAACTTTTTTGTGAGCTTAACGATCAGGGTTTGACTTTAATCGTGGTCACCCACGAACCGGACGTGGCCGCCTACTCCAAGCGACTGGTCAGGTTTCATGACGGCCGCTTGGTTCAAGACGCTCCGGTCAGCGATCGTAGGAGGCCCTAAATGTTTCCCGCCATGCTTTTGGAAGCCGTCCGGGCCATTGGGGCCAATCGGATGCGATCGTTTTTAACCATGCTGGGCATGGTTATTGGCGTGGCCGCCGTTATCTTGATGTTGGCCGTGGGCGAAGGCACCAGGATCACCGTAAAAAAACAAGTCGATAGCATGGGCACTAACGTTTTCGTTATCCTGGCCGGTTTTCAAAATACCTCCGGGGTGCGCTCGGGCTCCGGAAATCGCCACACCTTAAATGAGTCCGACGCCGAGGCCTTGAAAGAATTGCCAGGCGTTGAGGCGGTCACCCCAATCGTTAACAACAATAGCCAATTGGTGGCCGGCGGGCAAAACTGGAACACCATGGTCCAGGGGGTTAACCAAGATTTTCTGACGGTGCGCTCCTGGGACTTAGCCGAGGGCCGGCCCATGGACGCCCTGGACGTCTCCTCGGGTTCCAGATCCATCTGGCTAGGCCAAAGCACGGCTAAGGAACTTTTTGGTTCGCTTAACCCGATCGGCCAAACCCTTCGGGTCAAAAACGTGCCCTTCGTGGTTGAGGGTTTACTGGCGGCCAAGGGCCAGAGCCTAAACGGTCAAGATCAAGACGACACGGCCATAGTGCCCATCACCACCTCCCAGCGCTATTTGGCCGGCAGCCAGTTTAGGGGCATGGTCCGCATGATCATGCTTAAAGCCGCCTCTCCCGAAATCATGAGCCATCTTGAAGAACAAATTAGGGAGCTTTTAAGGGAGCGCCATCACATCCTCGATCCCATGCAAGACGACGATTTTTTTCTAAGTAACCTCTCGGCCGTCATGGCTTCGGCCGAAGCCACGGCCTCGGCCATGACTCTACTGTTGGGGGCCATTGCCTCGGTTTCTTTGGCCGTGGGCGGCAGTGGTATCATGAATATCATGCTGGTTTCGGTTACGGAAAGAACCAGGGAGATCGGTATTAGACTGGCCATTGGGGCCAG
This sequence comes from Deltaproteobacteria bacterium, assembly GCA_031278835.1. Classification (GTDB taxonomy): domain Bacteria; phylum Desulfobacterota; class Desulfarculia; order Adiutricales; family Adiutricaceae; genus JAIRNQ01. The sequence goes on along the minus strand of JAITJP010000436.1, from coordinate 1,237 downwards.
AAGGCGTGACATTTTAACTCAGTTTATTTTAGAAGCCATTTTGGTTTCCCTAACCGGCGGGATTTTGGGCTTACTGATTGGCTCGGTGGGGGCCTATCTGGTCCAGGCCATCTGGAGAACCAGCGTGGTGGTGACCTCCAGTTCCATGATCCTTTCTTTTACCGTCTCAGCCGGCATTGGCCTATTTTTTGGCTTTTACCCAGCCTGGAAAGCCGCCCGACAAAACCCTATCGAAGCCCTACGCTTTCAATAAAAAAAAACCGCCGCGAATCGCGGCGGTTTTTTTTTTGGCCTCCCGGGGCCAGGGGCGCCCCGGGAAAAGGTAAGCTGAGCCAGGCTAGGCTTAGAAGAGGCCCTTGACCTTGCCGGTCTCGGTATCCACGTCCACGCGGCGATAGGCCGGGTCGGAAGCGGTACCAGGCATGAGGGTGATGGCCCCGGCCACCGGCACCACGAAACCAGCCCCAGCGTAGATGAGCACGTCGCGGACGAAGAGCTTCCAGCCCTTGGGAACGCCCTTGATGGTGGGATTGTCGGACAAGGACAGGTGGGTCTTGACCATGCAAAGACCCAGATTGGCCGTGGCCGGATCCTTTTGGAAGCCCTCGAGCTTTTTGAGGGCATCGGGGTTGTAATCCACGCCATCGGCCCCGTAGACCTCTTTGGCGATGATCTCGACGCGGTCCTTGAGGGGCTGGCTGAGATCATAAAGGAACTTGAAGTTGGGCTTGTCTTGGCAGGCGTCCTTAACGGCTTCGGCCAACTCGATGGCCCCTTCGCCGCCCTTGAGCCAGTGGTCAGAGGTGGCCACGCGGGCCCCAGCGGCCACGCAAGCGTCGCGGATGGCTTTGATCTCATCGGGGGTGTCGGTCACAAAGGAGTTGATGCAGACCACCGGGCTGATACCGGACTTCTTGACCACGTTGACGTGGTGGAGTAGGTTCTCGCAGCCCTTTTCGACTTGGCCAACGTTGGGCACTTTGTACTCTTCGGGCAGGGGCTTGCCGGGGGCGGGGATGGGGGCGCCACCGTGGCATTTGAGGGCCCTAACCGTGGCCACGATAACGGCGGCGTTGGGCACCAGGTTAGAGAAGCGGCACTTGAGGTTCCAGAACTTCTCGAAACCGATGTCAGCGGCAAAGCCGGACTCGGTGAAATCGGGCGTCAAATAGGGGTAGTCATCGACGATCTGGGCTGGGGTGCGCCCGGCGGCCAACTGCCCCAAGACGGCGGACAC
>JAITJP010000459.1 GCA_031278835.1 Deltaproteobacteria bacterium | reverse complement strand
GTACGCCGCCTCGGTTGGGATAACCGTATCAATCTTACTTTTGGTTTACCCGCAAAATGTCATCTTTAAGGCCTTTTTAACCACGGCATTGGTCTATGGTGGCATGGCTACCTATGGTTTGGTTACCAAAAAATCCCTACAGGCCTGGGGTACTTTCCTTTTCATGGCCTTGTTTGGATTAATCATCGCCATATTCGTAAACCTCTTCACTCAAAGCCGCATGTTTGACTATGTCATATCCTGGATTGGCGTCATTATTTTCGCCCTCTTAACCGCCTATGACCACCAGAAACTCAGGGTCATTCACGCGGGCGGCTTTAACAACGAGGCCGAGGAAGGGGCCATGGTCGTCCATGGGGCCCTGATGTTGTATCTTGATTTCATAAATATCTTCATATTCTTGGTCAAGATCTTCGGGGCCAGCCGCGATTAAGCCTTAGCCAAAAGGTAATTTCAAGTCAGGCCGTCCTTTCAAGAAAACCCTTGACCGGGCGGCCTTTGCTTAGGTTTTTGCTTTGAAAGTAATAATTATCATCCTCAGCGCCATCTGCATTGAGGTTGGCTTACTGAGTTTACTGGTGGGCATAGCCTACTGGTCCAAAAAAGGAGCCGGCTTGGCCTGTCTTTCCAGCCTTTCCATGGTCATTCTGGGTAGCCAAGGCTTGTTTATGACCCTAAGATCCTTTAGCGGCGCTTCAAAAAACAAACGGCAAAAATCCGACTATTATTGATTTGGCCAGAAATTTTTGCCAGGACCATTAAAAAACGCGGCCCCCTTTTGGGGGCCTTTTTTTTATGATCGGCTGGCTGGTTTATTTTTTGGCTTGGCTGGTTTGATAGGCCTGAAGCAAAATGGCCCCGGCGTTTGAGACGTTTAGGCTATCGATTAAGGGGCAGGGTAAGTGTATATGGACCAGGTGATCGGCCTGGGCCAAAAGGGAACGACTTAGGCCTTGTCCCTCGGAGCCCACGATCAGAAGCGATCGCTCTGGGAAGTCAAAAGTCCGGAGGTCTTGGCCAAGCTTGGCTTCGGCGGCCACCACCCAAAAACCGCGTCGTTTCAGCTCCAAAACGGCCCTGGTGGGATTGACCACCTTAATGAGCGGCAGGACCTCACTGGCCCCGGCCGAGGCCATTCTGGCGGCTGGGCTTAGGGGAGCCGATCGATCTTTGGGATAGATTACCCCCAGGGCCCCAAAGGCGGCCGAGGAGCGGATCAGGGCCCCAAAATTGTGCGGGTCTTCGAGGTGATCCAAAAAAACGATTAGGCCGGGGCCCTCCAGGGGCAAGGCCTTTAAAAATTCGTTAAAAGTGGGTTCGATTTTTGTTTTGGCCAATAGGACTAGGCCTTGATGGCGATCGCCAAAACCATCCAGCCTTTCCCGGTTGGCGGTCAGAACCTCCAAACCATGGCCTTTGGCCAATTCCAGTATTTTTAACAAATCTCTGGAAAGGCGCCTTGATTCCAAGAGGTAGAGTTTTTGGCAATCCCGCGGCCTGGCCATTAGGGCCGCCCTGACGGGATTAAAGCCCAAGATTAGGTCCTGGCTAAAACCATCGCCTTTCGGGTTTTGGCCGAGGCGGGGGGCGGTTCTTGGGGATTTTTTGGGGGTGAAATTTTTATCCTCGGCGGGGCTGGGTTTTTGACCATTGGGCCAGTTGGGCCTTTTGGGGCCAGGGCGGTTTTTTTTCAAGGCGCTCATGATTTAATCTCAATTTTTTAAAAAAAAAGGGCTTAAGCCTCAAGGGCCTTAAGGCCCTTAGTCTTGGCCGTCATCGTCATCGTCGTCGTAGTCATCATGGTCTGGCTCGTCGTCATCATCGTCATGGTCATCCTGGTCGTCGTAATCATCTTCATCCTGGTCTAGGTCGTCTTGGTCGTCAAGGTCATCCTGGTCGTCGTAATCTTCTTCATCCTGATCTAAGTAGTCTTGGTCGTCCTGGTCATCCTGGTCGTCGTAATCATCTTCATCATAGTCTTGGTCGTCATGGTCTTGGTCGTCTTGATCTTGGTCAGCATTGACTGGGAGCTTAACCGGCTGGTCATCTGGGTCTTTGGACTTTAGTGAACCAAGTTCCAGGAATTGAAGATCAAAGATGGAATCATCGAATGATTGATCAGGGGCCATGGGAGATTGGGCTTGGGGGCTGGGCTGGTCCTCGAGGCTTGGTCCGGCCTGAATCACGCCGATATTTTTAACCACTGGGGTAAGGCGAGCGGGTTTTTTAGGGACCTGGGAGTCGCTGGGGTAATCGGGACCTAAGATATTGGGCCCATGACCGGGCTCGATTAAATCGTCCACCAGGGGCTGGCCCTGACTCTGGTGGAAAGCCGAGACGGCTTCGGTAAAACGGGACGAAATGGTTTTTACCTCAATGCCGCTTAGGAGTATATGATTTGATGAGGTAATAATCATGGAACGGACTTTATTTCCGGCCGTGGCGTCAATTAATAATCCGTTTTTTTTAGCCTCATCTCGGAGCCTTTTGGCCGGAACGGAGTTGGGATTGACCAGGGCCACGATCCTCTCGGCGCTGACGAAATTATTGTGACCAACGTTTATTAAGATACCAATCATATTAACCAAGGATAAAAAAAAGAAATTTTTTTGGCCCACCGGGGGGTGAAAAAAATTTAGTGGAGGGTTACTCGATATTCATGCACTGTTCGCGGATTTTTTCGAGTTCGGATTTCACGCTTACCACCAAGTCGATGATGTTTTTGGATTGGGACTTGGAGCCGATGGTGTTTATTTCTCGGCCCACTTCCTGAAGCAAAAATTCCAGCCTACGGCCGACCGGCTCATGGCTGTTTTCCAAAAGGGCTTTTAGGCCCAGAATGTGGCTCCCAAAGCGAGTTATCTCTTCGGTGATGTCCATTTTCTCGGCCATGATGACGGCTTCTTGGTAAAGGCGGTTGGGATCGAGGATGGTCTCGGCCAGTTCTTCCATGCGGGCTTGGTAACGTTTGGTGGCGGCCAAGGGCACCGTTTCCGAGAGTTTGGTTAATTCGTCAAGCCAAACGACGATATTGGCCAATCTGTCCAAAAGATCCTTGGAAAGTCGCTGGCCCTCGGTTTGACGCATTTTAACAAGCTGATCCAGGGCTATTTCGTTTAAGGCCAAAATGCCTTCCAAAAATTGCTCGGTGTCGGCCTGGAGCAGATCGGAAGTTTTATCGACCGTGATGACGTTGTGTTTGAGCAAATGCTCCAAAGTAATGGGATCGTCGATTCCCAATTCCTCTTTGATGGTGGTCAAATGATTAAAAACCGTCTTGGCCAGTTCCATGTTTAAATTCAAAGTGGAGTGAATCTGGGGTCCTTCCTCGATGGTAATCCAGATTTCCACCCGACCTCGATCAATTTTGGTGTTTATTTGTTTTTTAAGCGATTCCTCAATTTGACAGAGAGTGTGGGGAGATCTAAAAACAAATTCTTTGAAGCGGTTATTGAGGGTTTTTATTTCAATGCGACAATGATAGCCACAGATGTCACCAGTGGATGAACCAAAGCCAGTCATGCTCTTAATCATAAGCTACCCAAAATTTTTCCCAAATACTTGGCGGATTGTTTTCCAAAATATTTTTAGCCTGGCCCACGGGCCGGGCTGGAAAAATCAAATAAAAAAACTAAAAAATAAAAAACAAGCGAAACAAAAATAAAAACTAAAAAAAGGCCGGAATTGGAAAAGGGATTTAAATAAGGCCCCAGGCCAGAGTCTGGCCGGCTTATTTAAGCAAATGAGTTAGGCATTGATATTTTTCTCAGCTTCCAATTCAAGAAAAGATTTTTGGTAACGTTGGCGCATGTCGGACAAGATGGCCTTTATTTCCGGCCTTTGGTAGTCTCGATAAGTCCAGGGCTGGGCCTCAAAGGTCCCCCGATGGAAGTGGAGGGTCAATTCGCCCCAAACGCCCTTACCCAGGTAAAGCCGATGGCCGGAAAATTTTCCGGTGGAAAGGACCAGGCCGCCGGAAAAAATATAGCCGGGATCGAGATTGATCATCCGGCCGTTGGCCCCGGTAGTGGCGTTTTCGATATCCATGGCTAAGAGCTTTAAGTAGACCAGATGTTCCGGAAAAAGCAGATTGGTAAAGGACAAGTAACGTTTGACCAAATTTGGGCCCATTTCTTTTTCGTAGTAATCGGTATCGACCAGGGGATAGTCCGGGCTTTGAATGTCCACGGGCCCCAAATAGCCTTCCAGGTATTCCTTTCTTAGTCTTTCGACCCCCTGGTCAAGAAGTTTGGGGTCTGAGCCAAAGGCGGCCAAGAAAATTTTGACTAAAGGCGGTTCCTTGATTCTGCTCATGACGGTCACCAAAACCTAATTCTCGTTTAAATAGTTTAAGGCGCGAGCGATTAATTTTTATAAAAAAATACAGCCTTTTGCGGTAAGAATCAAGTGGCCAAGCCCAAGACCGCGTCAGTTAAGGCTAAGGCCTTTAAGGCCGGGCCGAGGGGCCGGGCGGCTGGCCAGACGGCTGGGGCCAGACGGCTAGGGCCGGGCGGCTAAAGGAGCAGATATTTATCGTCCTTGTCCGATGCGGCCAGGCCCAGGTAATCAAATTTCCAAAAGTCCTCGATCTCGCCGGGTAGATCCGGGGCCGGGTTAACCGAGCTAAGTTTCAATAGGACGTCGGTGCCCGGTTTGGCCTCCGGGGGCAGGTTGTTTAGCTCGACTTCAAGCATGTAATCGGTAACGCAGAGGCGGGCCCGGCGACCGCGGCGATCGTAGACCAGGCCCAAGAAGGTTTCCCCCACTTTGTTTTTCAGTAACCAAGCCAACCAGTAGCGTTGACGCTGGTTTTGGGTTCTTCGGATGGCTTTTTGGGTTATTTCAGTGGGCATGGCCAGGTTAATCATTTCCTGGTAATCGTAAGGCGCTTCGGTTTTATTGGCCAAGGAGCGTAGTTGCCTACCGACCACCAGGTCCAAAAAGCGACGCATGGGCGAAGTGAAGGTGGTGTAAGGCATCAGGCCCAGGCCATGATGGATGGAAGGTTCCATGGAAACTTCGCTGCGGCCGGTTTGCCGGCGCATGGCCAAGGCCACGGCCAGTTTAACCCGATCGGTTAATTCCCGTGGGGGATTCCAAGTAATGGGGCGGCTTTGTTGCTGGGAACGAAAGGGGCAGGCTACCGAAGCATCCATGAGGGTTTTGGCGGCCAGGTGATTGCCCAAGATCATCAGTTCGGAAACCATGACGTTGGCCCGGTTCCCGTCATCGGACAATCTGGCCTCGGGCCGACCGTCTTCACCTAAGGAGACGTTTAAATGCGGTAAGCCCAAATTTTGACCGTCATTGGCCAAGCGGTTACGCAAAAGTTTTAGGGCCAGGCTCTCCAATTGACTCAAGATCGGGCTTTGGCCGCGGTCTAGGGTTTGGCTGGCTTCTTCGAAAGAAACTTGGAGATCGACCTTAATCAGGGTTGGCCGAAAACCCCTTTCCAAAACGTGCCCCTCGGAATCGATGATGGCCAAAAGTGAAAAAGCCGGGCGAACCTGGTTAAGTTTAAGCGAGGCCAGGTTATTGACCAAAAGGTCAGGCAGCATGCCATAGCGGCACTCGGGCAAATAAATGGAACTGGTTTGCTGGGCGGCCCAGCGATCGACTAGGGAATCTTTGGGCACCATGGCGGCCACGTCGGCGATATGCAGGCCCAATCTGACCTTGCCGTCAGAAAGGGGCTCCAAGGACAAGGCGTCGTCATACTCAGAGGCGCCCAAAGCGTCCACGGTGACCGTGGGCACGTAAGTTAAATCCAGCCGGTTGGCCTGGTCTAGGTTAAAATTTTTGACCAAGAGCTCGGCTTCTTCCAAGACTTCTGGGTCAAATTCTCTTTTTAAATTAAGGCGTAAAAGGGACAGGTTTTCGTGGGTATGAAAATGCCCGACCTTTACCAAGGCCTTAAAAGCCCCGTCCGGACTTTCCGGTAAGGTGGCCAAGGCTAACAATTCCTTGGCTTCCAGGGCGTATTGGGCCTCCTCGCCCTCCAAGACGTAACCCATCAGCCATTTGATGACTTTTTCGGCCCCCTCGGGCTCCGGACAAACCAAGCCTTTTTCGGAATAGCTTAACCACTCGGCCCCGCGGGCCAAAAAATTTAGTTTTTCGAAGCGTTCGTTTTTTATTTTTTTTAATTTATCGACTTCGGCTTGGTCTCGCCGCCGGGCCTTTTCCGGTAAAAACTCAAAAAGCAAGCCCTCGCCCATAATGGCCCGAAGCAGGGCCGAGATCTCGTCGGGGCCCACCTCTCGGCCGTAATAAAGGCCGGCCAAATCTTTGTAGGTAAATTCCGGCCCCTCGCCCTCCAAAACGCTCCAAAGGGTCTCCAAATCAACGTCGGCGGCCAGTTTTTCCCTGACCCGCTCTATTTCGGCCAAGAGAACCCGTCTGGACCACTTGTCGCTTGGTTCTTCCGAGTCGGCCGTAACCAAGATCCTGGTCGGGCTAATCGATAAACTTCGCCCCCCGGCCAGTAAGACCTCCATGCGGCCGCGGGCCCCCTGGATATTGGTCACAAAGCCCAAGGTGAAGCCGCCCCCTTCCAAAAACTCAACTATCAACTTGGGCGCCTCCGGGGAGAGAGGTTAAAAAAACCAAAGCCATGTAAACCATTGTTATTTACAACCTAAAGGAAAAATAACTTGCCTCCGGGGCGGAGGCAAATTCCAAGCCAGAAATCTTGGAATAGAATTCTAGAAATAGAATTCTAGGGCCAAAACTCAAGACCGAGAATCCAGGTAAGCCGATGAATCCATGAACTGGAGGCTGTAAAGGCGGTGATATTCACCTCCTTCTCGGAGCAAATCCTCATGACGGCCTTCCTCGATGATTCGACCTTCTTTCAAAACCACGATCCGGTTGGCCTTGGCGATGGTCGAAAGGCGGTGGGCGATGACCAGGGTGGTTCGACCAATCATGAGATTTTCCAGGGCGGCCTGGACAAATTTTTCCGACTCGGTGTCCAGGGCCGAGGTGGCTTCATCTAAAATTAAGATGGGAGCGTCTTTCAAAATAGCCCTGGCGATGGCCAATCTCTGACGCTGGCCTCCGGAAAGGCGCCCGCCCCGCTCGCCGATGTCTTCTTCGTATCCATTGGGCAGTTCGGCGATAAAACCGTCGGCCAAAGCGGCCTTGGCCGCCCGGGCTATTTCCTCAAATGAAGCCCCGGGTTTTCCGTAAGCGATGTTTTGCCTAACCGAGCCCTCAAAAAGGGTAACTTCTTGACTAACCAAGGCCACCTGTTCCCTTAGGGCGCTAAGATCCATGGTTTTTATGTCAATGCCGTCCAGCATTACCGCCCCTTTGGTGGGATCGTAAAAACGGGGCACCAAATTAACCAAACTGGTTTTTCCGCCCCCGGAGTGACCGACCAGGGCCAGAACTTCTCCGGGGCTAACCGATAAATTAATATTGGTTAAGGCCTCCCGATCCGAGGCGTAGGAAAAACAAACCTCCTTAAAATCCAAGGCTCCCTTGACTCGCCCGGGCTTAAGGCCCATGGGCGGGCTTTGAACCGAGGGCACCTGGTCCAGGGTATCAAAAATACGGGTGGCCGCCGACAAACCCGTTTGGACCTCGTTATGAAGCCTGGTTAAGCGTTTTAAGGGCTCGTAGAGAAGCAGCAAAGCCATCATGAAACTTATGAAGGTACCCGGGGTTGACTGACCGGCGATGACCGCCCGGCCGCCGTACCAAATGACCGCGGCCACGCAAGCCCCGCCAAAGATCTCCATAATCGAACTGGACAAACTCTTGACCGTAACGGCCCGCATGAGATTATTGACGTTTCTGCGACATTCGGCCGAAAATCTGGCGATCTCGTAATCGGTCATGTTGTAACTTTGAACGACCCTAACCCCCTGAAAAGTTTCCGTTAAAACGATTATTAAAGATCCCATGATGACTTGGCTATGGGTGGCCAGACTTCTTAGTTTTCTGCCAAAACGCGAAACCGGATAAAAGGCCGCCGGAATCAACAAAAGGCCCACCAAGGCCAGTCGCCAGTCGTTTAAAAACAAAACCAAGACCAGGCCCAAGACCTTACAAATATCCATGACCAAACTGGTCACCACTTGGGTAACGGAACTTTGAATTAAGGTGACGTCATTGACCACCCGGGAAATCAATTCGCCCGAGGGGTGCTCGTCATAATAGTTCAAAGACTGGCGCTGTATATGCGAAAAAAGCCGGACCCGTAAATCGTTTACGATGGTGTAGCCAACTTTGTTCATCAAAAAGGATTGAAAAAAAGTAAAGGCCCCGGTGGCCGTAAAAACGCCCAAGGTTAGAAAGGTTAAAAATATCAGCCTTTGGCTATCCTTGTGAAAAAAAACGTCATCGAGTAAGGGTTTTATGAGATGGGCCATGGCCGCCGTGGAGGCCCCGGCCAGGGCCATGGAAATCATGGCCAAAAACAAGGTGGGCAGGTGGGGACGAATTAAGGCCCACAACCTCATGGTTGGCGAGGGGTTTAATTTTGAGGTCAGCTCGCCGTAAGTTTCTTGGCCAGAAGCTTTGCTCCCGTTGGCCTTTGGATCAGGGCCCTTAAGCCCAGGGCCCTTTGGCTCCTGGCCTTGGGCCTTTTGCTCAAAAGCCTCCCCGACCGAGATTTTGTCCAAATTTTCGGTGGGCTGGGCGCTAAAGGAATCGTTCGATTCTTTAACAATTTGGTCGTTTACTTTTACGCTCATCTCAATTTCGGGGTCACCTTACTCACGATTAACTAAAAAACTCCGCTTATCCTAGATTATCGGTGTTTTTGTTAGCTTCAATCTCTTCCATGATGACCGAAAGGACTCGGCCCGAGGCGCCGGGACCGCCCAAAAGTCGGGCGGCTTCATTTAAGTCTTTAATCATGACTTGGCGCCTGGGGGAATCAAAAATCAGCTCAACTAGTTCCTGGGCCAAGTCTGGGCCCTTGGCCCGATTCTGCAATAACTCTGGGACTATTTCCCGGTTCACCAGGAGATTGGCGATCGAAACGAAGGGCACCTGGACCAAGAGTTTGGCCAGATACCAGCTCAGGGCGCTTATTTTATAGGTAACCACCATGGGGGTTCCCAAAATAGCCCCCTCGACCGTGGAGGTGCCCGAGGCCAAAAGGGCGGCGTCGGCGGCTTTTAGTATTTCGTGGGAGCGGCCCTCGAAAATTTTAATTTTTTCCTTGACCCTTGGACTAGCCAGATCGATTAAGCCCTTTAAGATTTCAACCGGCAAGGTGGCCGGCCTTGGAATAAGGGCGACCAGCTCTGGAAATTTTTCCAAAAGTAAATCGACGGCCTCGAGCATGGGCCCGGCCAAACGAGAGGCCACTTTTTTTCGGCTGCCCGGCAAGACGGCCAAAAGCGGGGCCTTTTGATCCAAGCCAAGATTTTCTCTGGCTTTTTCCTTACTTAAGGCAAGGGGCATTTCGTCAAAAAGGGGGTGGCCCACCAGATCGGCCGTGACTCCATGGTCTTGGAAAAAACGCTCCTCAAAGGGAAAAAGAACGGCCCGCCTATTAATTAATTTTTTTAACCATTTTATGCGGCCCTGGCGCCAGGCCCAGATCTGCGGGCAGATATAGTAAATGACCGGAACGGCGCTGCCGTAAGCGGCCTTGGCCAAGGCCTGGTTAAGATCCGGGCTATCGATTAAAACCAAGGCCCGGGGTTTTTCTTCCCTGACCATGTTGGCCAGGGCTTTTCTGATGCCCAGGATTCTATTTAGGGAGCCCAGAACCTCGGTTAGGCCCATGACGGCCGTTTCCCTAATATGAAACCTCAGATCGACCCCGGCTTCGGCCATGCGGTCGCCGCCCAAGCCAAAAAATTTAAGGCCCAAATTTTGTTTATTGGCCTCCCTGACCAGGGCCGCCCCATGCATGTCCCCGGATAACTCGCCCGCGCTAATCATCACCCGGACAGGCTCAGTCATCGGGCGACTCATCTTTGTTGGTCTTTGGAACCAGGCCAGAGACCAGGTTTAGGGCCAGTTTTGATTCCGGGGTTGATTTAGGCTTTGAAGTAAAATTTGACTTGGAACTTAATTCAACGTCGCCTATGAGCTGGCCCCTTTTTTCGGCCTTGATTTTAGTGGCTTTTTTATATTCGGCCAACCAGCCCTCGGCTTCAAGACCAAAGGAGACGATCACCAGCCCAGCCTCATCAGCCATTTCCAAACACCGTTCCGGATCGATCATGATCAGTCCGGTAGCGTCCAGGGCCAAACCGGCCGCCTGGGCTTTGATTAAAACTTCAATGGTTCCCGGGCCAATCACGGGCAGATCCAGCCTAAAATCCTGATTGGGTTTTACCGCCTTGGCCACGGCCACCCTTTTTTTACAAAGGCCCGCGCCCCGCAAAATAGTGGCGTCCGTTCCGTCGGCCCCTTCCAAGGCCACGGCGATGCGATCGGAAACCACCACGGTTTGCCCGCAATCAAGACGGCCCAGCTCCCTGGCCAGATAAAAGGCCAGCTTAAGCTCGGTTAATAATTCCGGGTCCGGCCCTCGCATGGTCAGGGTTCCGCTTTGAACCATCAGTTCTGGCACCAAGGTGGCCACCGAGACGATTTTTGGTCCCAAAGATTCGACGTAAGCGGCCAAGGCCCTTAAAATATTGTCCGTTTGGAAATTATCCAAGGATTCCATTAACTTTAAGGCTTCTTCATCGGGAACGTAGGAATTAATCACGCTTTCTCGACTAACCCCGCCAACCACGCACAGTTGACTGACCCCGCTTTCGACCAAAAAGCGCCCCATGGCCCCAATCTGACCCAAGTTTGTTTCCAAAGAATAATCGGCCAGTTCATAAACCCGCTGGTCGGTTTCATTGACCAAACCAACCACGGCCAAGGTCCTCCCCTGGGCCTTAAGCTTCCTAGCGGCCATGACCGGTAAACTCATATTACCGGCGATTAAACCGACCACTTCATCCTTATTGTCTTTCTCCTTTTGGCTCACCTTAAAACCTCTTCGACTCTTATTTTTTTTATTTTTTTTCCTTAAATGAGCTTAAGCTTGTTGAAATTTAATTAGCCTGTCCAGTTTTTTTTTCAACCGCCGGGCGGTTTTTATTTTTTTTGGCTGGCCAGCAATCGTTTTTTTTATTTTTCCCGCCGGCAATCGTTTTTTTATTTTTTTTCTGGCAACCAGTTTTTTTTTATTTTTCTGGCCGGCAATCGTTTTTTTTTATTTTCACCCCGCCAGGCGTTTTTTTTTGCCCACCAATCGTTTTTTTTATTTTTTGCTTGTCAGCCAGTTTTTTATTTTCCAACCGCCGCACGGTTTTTATTTTTTTTGGCCGCCAATCGTTTTTTTTATTTTTTGGCCGCCAGGCGGTTTTTTAATTTTTTTTAAATTAACGATAAACGGCCCGCTGGGCATCTCGGTAAAAGGCGGTGATGATCTTGACTTCCTGGGAATCTGGGAAAGCGGCCTCGGCTTCGGCCAAAACCTCAAGCAAGGGCTTATGGTTGTGAATTAATTTATGGGCGCCCACGATGGCCTTAAGGCTCTCGTCAGAAAAGCCGCTTCTTTTTAAGCCAATGATGTTGGGGGTGACCACGATGTCTTTGTCCCTGACCCCGGCCACGATCATGTAAGGGGGGACGTCTTTGGTGGCCCCGGTCATGCCGCCAACAAATGAGTATTGACCCAGGCGAACGAATTGATGAACGGCCGAGGAACCGCTAATTATGGCATGGTCTTGGACGGTCACGTGGCCGGCCAAAACGGCGTAGCTTGAAAGAATGACCGCCTTACCCAGGTGACAATCGTGGGCCACGTGCACCGTGGCCATGATTAGGGCGTCATCGCCAACCGTGGTTATGCCGCCCCCGCCTTTGGTGCCCCGGTGGATGGTGGTGGATTCCCTAACCGTAATGCGATCACCCAGGACCAAGGTAGATCTCTCTCCGGCGTATTTCATGTCTTGGGGGTCGGCCCCCAGGGAAACGAAGGGAAAGATCCGACAGGCCTTACCGATGGTCGTGTCTTTGTCGATAAATACGTGACCCATGAGTTCGGTCTCCGGGCCCACGACCACCCTGGGTCCGATTATGGTGTACGGACCTATGCTGGCCGTGGCGTCAATCTCCGATGAAGGGTCAATTATGGCGGTGGGATGGATGGGCATTAGGAACTAAGGGCTCCTCTAAAGGCGCGGCCAGGGGCCGAGGAAATTAAAATGTCGCGGTCATCTCGGCTTCGGCCGTTCTTTGACCCTCAACCGTGGCCTTTCCGGTAACCTTCCAGAGACGGCCACCGAATCGCACGAAACTGGCTTGCAGATCCAGTCGATCGCCTGGAACCACGGGCCGCCTAAACTTCACCTTGTCGCAGCTGGCAAAGTAAGCGATGCGGCCGCTTAGGTCTTGCTCGTTGTTTAATTCTTTGACTTCGTCCGGGGCTTGGTCCATGTGATATTGGTAAGAAAAATTTAAGAGTAACATCGAGGTCTGGGCCATGGCCTCCAACACCAAAACCCCAGGCATGACCGGGGTTCCGGGGAAATGACCCAGAAAAAAATCATCATTGATGGTGACGTTTTTATAGGCCACCAGTGATTTCCAAGGCTCCAAGGCCACCACCCGGTCGACCAATAAAAAAGGCGGCCGATGCGGCAAGAGTTTCATGATCTCGTTTATGTCGTATAGGGTCGGGAGAAATTCCTGTACCTTGTCTTGAGTGTCAGTCATGCATAACCTCAAAATAAAAAATGGCCACGATGAAAAAAAAAGTCCGTTCACGATGGAAAGGTTTTGGCCAAAAAAATCTGAATGCGAACCGCGACGAGTAAGCCAACCAAAAAAAACAAAAAAACCAAGATTACCAGTCCCGGCGGAAATGGGCCAATAAACGGTCCAAATGGCCCCCTGATGGCCTTTGGCGGGCTGATGGGAACAGAAGGGCAGTCCAGGCTTCCCAAAAGGGCCACGGGCCTAAAATGGCCCTTTAAAAGGCCAGCGACCTAAGGGGCCTAAAGGGGCCTAAAGGGGGCCGTTCTGAGCTGATTCCAATACGGGCGCGCCCACAGGAAAATAAATCTACAAACCTTAGTCAAGAATTTTACCAAAAAAATCATTTTATTGACAGTTAGTCTAAGCAATCTATTAATTTTTAGTTTTTTTCGCCGTCGGCGCTCATGGCCTTTCTGATGTCTTCCCAGGACTGGCCTTTTAAAAATAGTTTTAAAAATTTTCTCCACTTGGGTAGGTCGTTTTTGACCATGACCTGGGTGGTGTATTCTTCGCGCTGGGGTTTTACCGGCGTTCCGGTCCAGACGTTTTTGCCCGGGGGCACTTGGCCCAGCACCCCGCTTTGGCCGGAAATGATGGCGTCATGGCCGACCTTGGCCCCGTGGTTAAGTCCGCTCTGGCCCAACAAAAATACCCTATCGCCCACTTGACTGTGCCCGGCGGCCCCGACCTGGGAGACGACCACGCAGTCTCGGCCTATTTGACAATTATGACCGATCTGGACGAGATTATCTATTTTGGTGCCTTGGCCTATGACCGTGTCGGCCACCAGGCCCCGATCTATGGCCGTCAAGGCGCCTATTTCCACGTCGTCTTCAATGATGACCGTGCCCAGATGGGGGTTTTTAAAATGTATCAAACGGCCCTTTTCCGGGCAAGGCACTTGGTTGTAACCAAAGCCGTCCTCGCCAATGACGCTATTGGCGTGGATTTGGCAGCGATTACCCACCTTAACCCCAAAGCGCAAAACGGCCCCGGGGTGGATAAGGCAATCTTGGCCAATGGAAACGCCATCGTCCAAAAAAACGCCCGGGCCAATCTTAGTGCCCCGGCCAATGGTTACCTGGGCGCCCAGGTAAACGTTGGGGCCAAAGGTCACCCCGGCCTCGATGGAGCAGCTGGCTCGATCTTTAAAAAAAGGCTCGGTTACGGCCCAATCGGGCGCGAAATCGCCGCCCACCAAGCCCAAAACGACCGAAAAAAGTAGCCTAGGTTCAATGAAAACAACCAAATTCAAAGGGCCCAGGGCCTTTAAGGCGGCCTGGTCCGGGGCCAGTTCTTTAAAAAGTTCCGAGCTGACGATTATGGCCGCGGCGCCCTTGTCTCTGGCCTCAATGAAAAAATCTTTTTTTACGGCGAAACATAAACTCCCTTCTTGGGCCTCCGAGGCCGAAGAAAGGGACCAAACGAGAGCCTCGCCGTCACCATGGATGAGGGCGGGGATGCGCTGATCGGGTCCGCCCAAAATGGACAAAGCCTCGGATAGCTTTACCGAGGCCTGTTCCACGATAGACGAAAGGGATTTTGGACTGGTAAGTTTAATCATAACCAGGAATCAGACCGGCCTCCCGACTGCCTTTGGTCAAGCCCCAATCGGGCCTGGCCAATTAATGATTTATCGAAAAAAAGAATTTTTAAGGGCCCTAAGTAAAAACTCAAAAAAAACCAGAGAAATTTTTCGAGTTAAAGCCCAGGCCCTGACCAACCCTAAATTGAGGTCAAAAAAGCCCAAGCCAAAAAAACCACCTCAAAAGCCAGGTCCAGAACCAAGTCAAGCCCCCGGGTCAAGGTCAGGTACCAAAACCAGGTACCAGGGGACTTCCAGAGAAAAAAAATATAGCGTGAAGTTAACCCAAAAACTTAAAGGCCAGAACGAAAAACTCTCTGGCTAAAAATTTAAGGGCAATCTCAAACTATATTTTTTTTTGGCTCCTGGGGGCCTTGGGGCTGGGGCCTTTTAGCTTAGCCCATCCCAACAAAGTCAAGGCCATTGGGGCTCAAACCAGCCCATAGGGCCAAGCCTCTGACCCGGGTCAGGGGCGGCTGCTTACTTGTCAACGCCCTTGATGATGTCGTCGGTAAGGTCAACGGCCTTGGGGTGGTAAAAGACGCCGCCGTTATTGACTTCAATGACATACTGATAACCGCGTTCTTGGGCCAAGGTGGCGGCCACCGTGGAAATTTTTTCCATTATCGGCAACATGGCATCGTCTTTGGCTTTTTCCAAAGCCATGCCTTCCTTTTGTGTGGCCTGGACGTGGTTGTTGTATTCGGTGGCGAAGTCTCTTTCCCTTTTTTGATAGGCATCCGCGCTCAAAGTGGCTTTGGCCGCTTGCAAATCTTGAGCTTTCTTCTGGAAATCTCTTTCCTTGGCTTCCACGGACTTCTTAAAGGTGTCGTATCTCGTTTCCAACTTTTTGGAAGCGTCTTTTCCTTTCTTAGAGGTGTCAAGGACCTTATTCAAGTAAAAAACCGCGATCTGGTTGTTCTGGGTTTGAGCCTTTAGAACCGGACACGTTAAAAGCACGGCCAAAAATATGGCAACCATGACTGAGGCCGCTTTAAACTTAAGCATGAAACCCTCCTACAACGGGCATAAACAAAGGATAATCGGGGGTACCTATAACCCCAAATCAATTTAACAAAAAAATTCATGGGCCAGGCCATTTTTTTTTCTGGCCGCCCGGCCCTGCCTAAAAACATTGGCTCGCTCGAAACCCGCTTAAACCAGACCAATAATTTTTCCACTTAGACGTTCAAATTTAAGGCTCCGGTCTAAACGAGAACGGCCCACGGTAATACCGGGCCAACAGTTTAACCGAGATACAATACCATGACAAGAAACTTTTAAAAAGAAAAAATTAACCAAGCCGGCCTCCTCCAGGGCCAAGTGGCCCAACCATAACGCTTAACGGCCCCAGGCTCTAGCCAATCATCGGTAAAAATAGTCACTTTAATCAAGCCTTTTTTTCTGGCCAGCCCCTTAAAAAAAATTAAAAAAAGAAAAAAAATCTGTCCAGCCCAGAAATCAGCCAAAAACCCTTAAGGGCCGCGCCGGCCTTTGGGCCCAAAATAGGCCTGGCCAATTTTGGCTTTTCAGCCAAAGGACCGGACCGACTAAAGGCCAGTCAAAACCGGGCCGAAACCCTCACCGCTTTAAGCGCCTTTTGTCAAAACGACTGGACTATTCATAGACAAGCCTTTAACGGTTTAAAATAATCTTTATGGGACTTGGCTTTGGGGGCAAACGGCTGGACAGATTTAAGGTCAGGTGATTTTTTTTTTCCATTTGAAGGCCGAGCCTACTGTTTTTAAGCAGATAATGGTATAATATCCTTGCCAAATACTCCACCGGACCTGGGAAATTACCCAAGTCCCCAAGGAAACGAAGCTAGAGACCGTTAAAAAACGTGAAAAGGAGGCAGCCAATGCTAAGAACCAACCAAACCAGCTGTCTCAAGGAAACTGGAAGCAAGGCCCAGTCAGTAACCAATGCCAATCTCAGCCCCGCCCAGGTTTTTCTTGTCGCCGCCGCCGCCGCCCTGCTACTTTTTTTATGTTTCACCCTACCGGCCATGGCCCAGGCCAAAACCGTGCCCAACAAAAGCTCCACCCTTAACCTTAGCCTTGAACCCGATTCCGACGACACTCCCGATCTGGCCAGACTTAAAGCCGCTTTTAGACTCATGTCTGCCTACAGCCAAGTTCAGCAAATTTGCGAAAAATGTTCCAGCCCAAGAGTCATGAAAGGATTCCACTCGACCAACGGAACGGTATTACCCAAAATCGTCTCGGTCATTAAAAAATCCGGGGCCCTTAACGACGCCTGGAAGGCCGCGGTCGACGATTACACCAATAAGGCCGTGGAACAGGCCCTGGCCGAAAACGACTGCTCCAATTTATTAGAGCTCATTAAAAACGATCATTGGGATCTTTTCCAAGGTAGATTGTTGGATGACTACAAACTAATCAACCCTAAATGATTAATTAAGCAACGTAAACCGGCTATTCTCGTATTATGACGATAAAAAAATTCGGCCACTTTCGCGAAAAAAGATCCGTCGCCACTTAATTAAAAATATCTCTTGAA
>JAITJP010000279.1 GCA_031278835.1 Deltaproteobacteria bacterium | reverse complement strand
GGCTTAAGCTTATCGGCGTCGAGGGATGAGCTTATTTACTTAAGTCCGGTGACCGTTGATTTTACGGTTAAGTATCTGGGTCAGCCATTGCCATCTGGGACTAGCCTTAGCGTGGTTTTTGACTCAAGTAAGCTGGCCGGCTTGGCCACGAAGGTGACCTTGGATGGGAATAGTCAGTTTAGGGCCCTGGGTTTGGAGGCCTTGTCTTTTTCCGGACCGCTTAAGGTTTACGTTCAATTCATGGGGGTTAGTTCAAACGAAGTTAACTTTGAGGTGACCTTGGGAGCGGGAAGCTTGACTTTAAGCGCTTCGAAAAACTCTTTGGAATTTTTGGAAGAAACCGAGGTGGCCTTTGTGGTTAGCTTTGAAGGAACGCCGCTGCCGGCCGGATCCAAGGTTAGCTTTAACTTTAACCAAAGTGAGCTTGGGGGCTTAGTTCAGAGCGCGGTCTTGGAGCAGGGTGGCAGGTTTGTGGCCCAGAAATTAAAGGCCTTGGCGCTTTCCGGAAACGTCTTGGTTTCGGCTTCTTTTGGGAGCTTAACTTCTAACCAGGTTGGTTTTGGCATTGATTTTGACCCAGGGAATTTATCCTTGTCGGTAAGTCCCAATGAGTTGGAACTCTATGTTCCGACGGAAACGGCCTTTGGTTTTAAGTATAAAGGAGCGGCTTTGCCCGGGGGCCTCTCGGTGGGGCTTAGCGCTAAGGTTGGGCAGCTGGAAAACCTGACCACCAGCGGGCTGACCGATGCCCATGGAAATTTGGTGGTGCCAAGTTTAACTGCCATTAATGCCCATGGGCCCATAGAGGTCCGGGGTTCGGTTTTGAGTTACTCGGCTGGAAAGGTTGACCTGGAAGTCTTGATGTTTGCCGATTACTTGGATTTGTCTTTCGTGTCTTCGCCAAATATCGATTATCAATTCGCCGATCTGGACCCGGCCGAGGGGCCCTATCTTAAATCTTGTATGAACTTTGGCTTTGTGGTTAAGGCCCTATACCAAGGCCGACTTTTGGTCGGGGCCAATGTTTACGTAAGCGGTTTTGGTTACAGCCCAGTGACCATGCTGACTACCGACCAAAACGGAGAAGTTAACGGTAACCTTTGGTATGACGGCGGACAAATCCTCGAATATATGGCTGTCGGAAATAGCTACTCCTTTACGGTAAACTCGCTGACCAAGACCTTCGACGGTCCCAAACCGATCACCTTTTCTGATTGCGGTTCTTAAGACCATGGCCTTTTTGAACCAAAGCTAATTAACCTTATCTAAAAACCGGCTTTGGCCCCTTTTGGGGCTAAAGCCGGTTTTCTTTAAAGCAAAAGCTCAATTGAGGAGAGGTTTTTGGAAGATTATCAAAAAATACAAGGTCTAAAGCCAGAGGAGGGCCTGGATCGTCATTGGCTTCAAAGGGACGTTCGCTCCAAAGGGGAGCGGTTTTTGGCCTTTTTTGGTAACCGCTCCTCGGTTATGGCCATTATGTGGATAACCATGGTCATGACCATTAATGAACCCAAGTACAGTCTGGCTTTATTTTTGGTAGCCTTAATTTCCGGAGCCATTTATTTTAGCAAAACCTCGGGCTTGGGTTTACCCTTAAGGCTACCTAAGATAGCCGGGATTAGGGATCCCGGATCGCCCAAGCCTGGGCGCAAGAGCCGCGACCTGGCCTCGGGTATCCTTTTTTTGGGAAACGAAGCTGAAACCGGTCAAGAGATGTGGCTGGATCAAAGAGACATGTTGACCCATTGCTTGGTTTTGGGCACCACCGGAAGCGGAAAAACCCAAGCCTTGATTTCCATGGCCTATAACGCCTTGTCCATGGGTTCCGGGGTTTTTTACATCGATCCCAAGTCTTCTTCGGAACTACCCATGCAGATCTGGCAACTGGCCAGGTTTTTGGGTCGAGACGACGACTTTAGGTTCTTAAACTCCGGAACCGAAAACGGCAGGGTGACTGGGCGTCTCACCAATACCAATAATCCCTTTTCCCTGGGCGCGGCCGACGCTTTGACCCAGCTTTTGGGCTCTTTAATGCCGCCCTCCCAAGACGGCGGCAACAGCGTTTTCGCCGACAAGGCCTTGGCCTTAATCTCCGGCTTAATGTACGCCTTGGTCGATTTAAGGGATCAGGGCGTGGAACAACTTTCCGTTTCCAGCATAAGGGATCATTTGTCGGCCGAGGCCTGCGTAAGACTGGCCAAACACCCGAATTTGGGTGAAGCCTCCAGGGCCTCGCTAAAAGCCGCCCTTAATAACTGTAACTGGGTGGAGGGCCGGGAACTTAAATCTCAAAATTCTTTTTTTGAGCAATACGGCTACGCCCAAAGTTATTTCGGAAGGGCCTTATCAAGTTTAACCGATACCTATGGACACATATACAAGGCCGAATGTGGGGAGGTGGATTTTAAGGACGTGGTTTTGAATCGCCGAATACTGGTAACCTTACTGCCTTCCATGGAAAAGAGCCCCGCCGAACTGGCATCCCTGGGTAAGATCACCCTCTCGGCCATTAGGACGGCCGCTTCCGTGGGATTGGGGGCCTCGGTGGAGGGTCATGAGAGAGACGTTTTGGGCTCACTGCCCAGTCATTTTAAGGGCACCGGGCCTTTTTTAAGCATAGTCGATGAGTACGCCGCCATCGTCACCCCGGGCTTTGAGATGCTTTTAACCCAGGGCCGCGGCCTGGGCCTGGCCACGGTCGTGGCCAGCCAAGATTACGCTGGCTTAATTGAAGCCGATCGTAAGGGGGCTCAGCAGATCGCCGCCAACACCACCATGAAAATTTTTATGAAATCTGACGATCCCGAAAGAACTTACGGACTTCTTAGATCCCTAACCGGTGAAGCTCCGGTCATGAGAACCACCGGCTATGAACTAAAAACCGAGGATGGTCTTCTTGGCGGTCAGTGGAAAGACAACCTGGGCGCGGCCGTTCAAATAATGCCAAAAACCGAGTTCATAGATTTGACCTCTCACCTGGAAGGGGAAGCCCACTGCGTTTTTAGGGGCAAACTTTTGCGGGCCAGAATGTTTTACGCCAATCCTGACACCAAAAACGCCGTAACCCGGGTTCACCGGTTTTTGCAACTTGATTGCTAAATTAGCCTCGGCCCTTTTTGTAAGTCACGGCCCCACAATTAAAATAATCCTCC
>JAITJP010000263.1 GCA_031278835.1 Deltaproteobacteria bacterium | reverse complement strand
CACCAAGTCCTCAACAAACTTTTTTTTGGGCCCCCAGAGTTCTTCCTCCTCGTAAACAAAGCCCCTTAAATTTCTACTCAGCCTCTCCGGCATCGCCTCAGCGCTGCCCGGCCTGTCCGGCCCCGCCTCAGCGCTGCCCAGCCCCTCAGCCGGCTCAGGCGGCTTAGCCGGCCAACTGGGCCTATGGCCCAGGTTTTGCCACTGGGCCGAGAAAAGCTCTCGCATGGTCTCCATCTGCAGCTTGTAAAGCTCCAGACGCTCAGAGCCGGCCGGCTCCGAGGGGGCCGGGCTCAGGGCGGGTGAAACCGGGGCGGCCAGGACCGGGGCGGCTCTCTCAATTTCTCTAAACTCATGGCCATTGCCGCCGCTAGCCTTTGGGCCAGCCTTATCCCCGGACTCTCTGGGCCGGCTTTCCTCTGGGCGGCTGGCCGGGGCCTGGGCCTTGGGGGCGTTTTCGGCCACGTATTGGGCCAAAACCCTTAAAGTTGGGCGACTGGTCATAAACCAGCGCGGGCTTAAGTTAAGGCCATATTTGTTTTCAATCTCCCGACCGAGTTTTATGATCATCAAAGAATCTAGGCCCAGTTCCAAAAGCCCGAGGTCCACGTCCAGGTCCTCGGCCCTTAGGTTAAAATTGTTTTGGGCCATTATTTTAAGGGAGTCAAGGATTGTACCATTAACCATTAAAAACACCATTAATTATGAGAGTTTAGGAGTGAGGAAAAAGGGATTCATCCCTAATTTATAAGGCGAGGGTGAATAGGGACAAAACCGGGGCAGGACTTACAACATTGAAAAATAAGGGGTGATGATAAAAAAAACGACTTATTAAAAATTCGAGGCCCAGCCTTAAATACTCAGGTCAATAAGTCACGAGGGGCGAGGAGGGCCAACGCCTTTCTCCTCGCCCGACCTCAAGGCCGCCAGCTGGGGCGGCTAGGTTAAGCTTTTACTTTTTTACCAAGGGCTTAGAAGGAATACTTTAGGCTCATGGTAAATTGATGACGGTCTTGGTTTTTGGCCAATTGACCCAAGTAACCAAGGTTAAAACTGGCCCCAAGATCCGTGGAATCGGCCACTTCCAGGTTGGCCCCGACGGCCAAGGCGTCCCTGGGGTTATCGGAAGTGCTTATGACGAAACTATTGGAGGGGTCGCCGGAGAAAAAGCCTCTGGAAACGGGGTTAACATCACCCAGGAGATGTTCCCAACCAGCGGAGGCGCTAAGGGTCATGATCTTGGTCTGGCCCACCTCAAATTCATAAGCCCCACCCAGGCCCAGGTGAACCTGGAGGGTCTCGGCTTGGATGGACTCGGTGGTCAGGGCGGCTAATTTGTTGGCCTCAGGCGTTTCAGCCAAGCCGTCTTGCGAAGTCATCAAATAGTTTAGGTTCAAGCGGGGGCGCAGGTAAAAAGAACCGCTGACCCGCCAATTAAAGTTCAAGTCCAGATCGGCCCCTAAATAAGTTTGGGTAAAGGCCCCGGTATAAGCCTCAACGTTGGTTAAACCAACCCGGCGGCTGTAATGGTTCTCGATGCGGCCCACGGAAAAGGATCCAGCCAGGTTAACGGTCAGGTCGGGATTAATGGGTTTTTGATAAACCATGGCCCCGCCGACCAAAAACAAATCGCTTTTTATATTGGCCGTCAAGGTGTCATACTTAGTTTTTGAATGACCCAAGGCCATAAAGGCGTGGATGGAGAAGGTTTCGGTGGCCCTCAGACCCAAGCCAAAGGAGGCTTGATTACCGTAGGTTTCAAAGCCGCTATAGCCGCCGCTACTGTCACGGTCAAAAATGAAGTGACTAAAGCCGGCCGATAATATCCACTTGTAGGGCAAATCGCCTTGACCAGAGGCCGGGGCCAAGCTAGGCGATGAGTACCTGGCTAGCTCAGCCAAAGAACTTGACAGGGTCCGATCAAAGGCTTGACGGTAATAGTTCTGGCCAATAATCAATTGGTCCAGCTGACTCTCAGGGCTCAGGTTATTGCCGTCGGCCATGAGATTAACCGCCTCGGTAATGTTATTGTTTTTGGTATGCTCGGTAAAGGCCTTGTAAATCCTGGTGGCGTTGGGTGAATAGCCCTTAGCCAAGCCATTGATCTTGACCTTCATCTCCCCGCTAGAATCAATACCCCCCGCCGTATAGTTAAAAAGCCCGTCATGGCCAATCAAGAGTTTGACCTCATCAAACTTAGAATTGTCCAACACTCCTTTAAGTAAGGTAATGTCTTGTCCAAGTTCAGGAAGGGCCACGTAACCAATGGTGGTTCCGGTAAGATCTAAATATATTTTTGCGCCAGTGGCCTCAATAAGCGGATTGGAAACATCTTGGCTTAAGATGGAACTGCCAGCGTCGGCGGTTATCTCAAAGGTTCCGGAAGAAGCCTCGGATTTGACCGCTCCAATAAGTTTAGAATTTTCCAAATTAACATAGACTGGGCCCGTGGTGCCGGAATCGTTATGGATAGAGTTTATGGCTCCGGAGATTTCCGAATTAGTTACCACAAGATCTCCGCCATTTTTTAGAAAATCAACTCCGTAGCCGTCACTGGTAACCGTGGCCTTGTTTTTTAAGTTAACTTCCGCCCAAGAAACAAAACCTATTTCAACGCCGGTCACGAGGGATCGAAATTGGCTAAAAAAATCTGGGTAGTTAAGGACCTCACCCGATCTGGCCGAAACCGTGCCTCCGTCAGAAATGAAAGTACCTTCTTGAACTTTTACGGCTACGGCCCCATTTGTTTTAGGATCGAGGGGAGCGATAGGGCTTGAAGCGTTACCCGTTTCCTTAAGGGCGTAGGCGTAACTGTCGGCCCAAATACTGCCGGTATTTGATAAGTTGACAGTTTTGTCGTCTGTTATGTCCAAAGCCGTCACGGCTGAGCCCACGGCGCTTACTTGGCCCGATATACTGAGGTCGTCCTTAGCTTCTAAGGCGGTGGCCCGGTAACCGTGCGCTTCAATGGCTCCCGTGACCTCTAGATCACCCCGTTCCGATACAACCGCGATAATGTCGGTGCCGTAGGCGGCCACTTGTCCAACTATATCTCCTGAGCTGCTACTCTGGAGTCGCATAAAAATAAAGGGATTAGTATCGTCTTGGCCGTTGGCCCGACTTTCGATACGAGCCTTGTCTGGCAGGACTAAAGTACCGCCAATCGTTAAAGCGGTCGCCTTTGCGTCGGCGGTGCCGTAATAATAAAAGACCGGATCCAAGGTGGCTAGCATCATTGGGGCTAAGGCCACTTCCCCCAAAGACAAGGCGTCGGTGTTTAGGAAGTATGTATATGGGTGATTGGTTAAAGGTTGAAATTTAAGCGTAGTTCCAGAAAGTGATGTTATAGTAGAAGTAGTTGAAAAACCACCGGTGATTCCGCCAGTAGTTCCGTAAGTAAATGTATCAACACCACCAGATGAGCTGTGTGTTGGCTGAGATACTGTCGATCTATACTGACGATAGAGCTGGTCAATCATGGTCAAAAACAGGGCTTCCGAAGAAGAAGAGGTGATGAAACCAGCCTCGGTGATTATGGTGGAACCATTGGAGTAAACGCTTAGACCTACTCCAAAAGAAGCTGAGTTGGTTGGATCTTGGGCCAGGTTAGTCAGCCAGCCAGAAAAGGAGCCGCTCCCGGGAATGGCCCCAGCGTGGCCAACGGATAAGACAGGTTGATTATCGGGATCGATCCCGGTGAGGGCGTAAACCGCGAAAAGACCCAGTCCGTAATACATATCCTGACCGTGTAAATCCATCAGGGCTGAGTTACTTGGGGCCCATCTTTCATTATTATTGTACTCATAAAAATATTTAAGGGCCGTTAACAATTCTGGCATGGTGGTGATTATGGCCCCAGAGGTCCAAGCATAGTTGGGGTCCAAATTTACGATTGGAACGCCCGCGTCGGTGCCAACCAACTGCCCTATGTCACCCTGGGTTTCCTGTAAAACTGTCTTTGAAATACTTGGGTTAATTTTTGTTAGATAATTCGTAAATAAAGTTGAAAAATCATCGTCGGTTAAGGCCTCGGCAATTATGGAGAGGATAACGGCGTTACTATTGGAGTATTGAGCTTCATAGGGAGGGGTCAACGGATCCATAGGATCGCCGCTAAGGGCCAATTCGACCAGACGGTCATGGATATCGCTTGGGGAGCCGTAGCCTGGGAGAGAAAGGGAACCATAACCACCGGTGGCCCCTCCAGCCTGGGAAGCCGCCCAATGTGCCAGCAATGTTGTGGCGTCACCGGTTGGGGAAACGGCCAGAAAGTTTTGGATATCGGTGGTCATGTTCATAAGTTCTTTGACGGTATAGTGTCCTATCCTAGCCCCGGTGCCTTCAGGTAAAGCCTTTTTTACGGCTGGGATTTCAAGCAATTCGTCTATGGTGGTGTCTAAAGTAATGCTGGGGTTACTTGCCATTAGGTCCAAGAAAACCCCAACCGTAAACATCTTTGTCTGACTGCCTATACGAAACTGTGTATTGTCGCCATCTTTAAGCACAGGATTTACGCCTGAGGTGTCGTACCAATAAGAAAATGGAGCACCTGACTTATCCTGTATACCGATTATGATATCTTTCCCGGCCATTTTACCGTAGACTAAGGCCATGGATTGGGCGAGATCATCTTGAGAAACACGGTTTAGGGTTTGGGCTTGGGCTTGGGGGGCAAAACAGAGCAAGCTGATAAAAAGCGTCACGAAAGCGAAAAGAAAAGTTAGGCGAGGTTTGAACGGCTTGCTATTATTTGTAATAAAATCTCTACAAGTAGAAATTAATAAGTTTTTAGTTATCATGATAACCCTCTTAATATTAAAAAGAATAAATAATAATAAATATCCGTTCAGGCCTGGAATTGGCTGAGACTTATGGGCCCAGTCGAGCGCGCCTAGGGACTGACCGTATAAAAGGGCAGTTTTAGGAGCGCTTGGGGCTTTTTTAGTCCTACAAAAATGGCCAGGTGGCTTTGAAGGGCGAGCTTAGGAGGCCATTTTTGGTAAAATTTGGTCTATTGGTAAGTTTTAGTAGAGTGTGGCGATTTTTTGGTTAAATAAAATCGCTTAGCTAAACTAAGTTACCTTTAGACTAAATTTTTTTTGGATGAACGGATAAATAATATTAAAAAAAATGAAAAAATATATATTTTATCTGGCTTTTTAGGACCTCAAATATATTAAATTAGGTTAACTCGCCAACTTAGTGAGTTTTGTTTATAATGGAATCAGGGTATTTAGGTGAAAAGTTAGGTCACCTAAATACCCGGTCGAGTGTTTTTTTTAGCTAATTCGGAGACTTAAGGGAGGTTTTGGGCGCGGTTAAGCTAACCTCCCAGGCCCTGACTCAAAAAAGCCGGGCCCTTAAGCGGCCAAGCCAAGGCTTTAGTTGACGGCCTCGGGGGCGGCCTCAGCGGGGCTCTCGCCCTTACCAAACAAGCCCTTGACTTTGGACTTGCCCTTTTCAAAGCCGTCCTTGATCTCTTGCCCGATGGACTTGAGTTCCTTGTCGTCAACCTGCTCGCCTTTGGCAAAACGCTTGGCAAAGGCGTGGCCAACCAGATAGGTGGCCGTGGCAAAGGTGATGGAGCCGCCGGTCGCGCCCAGGGTAGGGCCAATAACCGGCACGTAGCGCAAAAGGCCGCTAAGGTTGGGGGCCAAGAAAACCGGGGCTAGGCTTCCCAATAGGAAGGCCACGGCCTTGCGAGCCCACTTCTGGTTAAAGGGGATATCGTAAGCCTTGCTTAAGCGGTAGATTAACTCAAGCTGGACGGCCGTCAAAGCTCCCAGATCGACTAGGGGTACCGGCACCAAACCAACGGCTATGGAAGCGTAGACGCGGTTACGAATGATTTCATCAACCTCGTCCTGAGTCGGGGGAGTTGGTGGAGCTTGAGGGGGAGCTTGCTGATCGGTTTCGATTATCTGGTTTTCAGTCATTAGAACCTCGTTTTCTTCTTGGCCTAGACTATTGATTTGGCCTGAAGCGGCAAAAGGAGTTGTGATAGGTGCCCGATCCTCCTCAATAGTTGAAGGGGCGCGAATTTTTTGCTTTTCATCATCTTCGATTATGGCCAGGGCAGGGCTTTTTGGGGCGCTGTCCTGATCAAGGGCCCGTGGCGAGAGACTTTTTGGCTGGCCATCACCCCCACTTTCTAGGGCCAGAGGGGCTTGACTTTTGGGCTGGTCAGCCGCCTCAAGGGCCAGAGGGGCTTGACTTTTTGACTGGTCAGCCGGGCCACTTTCGGTGACCAATGGTGAGAGTCTTTTTAGTTTGTCGTCGCCTTCAATGGTTAAAGGGATTTGAGTTTTTGGCTTATGGTCACCTTTGGTGATTGGAGGTTGACTTTTTAGCTTGTCAGCCCTTTCAACGGTGGAAGGTGGGCGAGTTTTTAAGGCGCCTTGTTTCTCACTGGCCGAAGGGGAACGGTTTTTGGGCCGGCCTTCCTCAGCCTGACTGGCTGGGGCCCGGCTTTTTGGGGGATTTTTTTTCTTAATAGTCACGGTAATTTACCTGTCATAATTTTAAAAATTATCTGAAACAAGAATAAATCGTCACTGGATATGAAAAATATAATCAAATAAAAGTAATTAAGTCTATTAAAGTGGTAATAATTAAAAAGTAAACTCTATTTTGATAAATAAAAGTAAAGGTAATTTTAAAATTTGTTGACGTAATCTGTATACTGAGAGTAGCTACAAGGTCATAATATCAATTTAGGCCTGGCAAGTCCAGAAAAAGAACGTCGGCGTTCACTAGGAAAGAAATGTCAAGATTAACGCCCAGTTTTTCGGCCGCGGCCAGGTTTAGGGTCAGTTCACTGTCGAAATGGGTTTTCATGGGGATTTCGGCCGGGCTAACCCCTTGCAAAATGTCCAGGGCTTGCTTGGCTTGAAATTTGGCCACGTTGGTACGGAATTCCGAAAAAACATACCCTAACAGGGCGTATTGTTTGGTTTGTTCTCTGTCTTCCGAGGACATGGATAAAACATTATTGTCGTATAGTTTGGTGTAAAACGATTTGAGATTATTTTTCCTAAGGTCAAAACAAGCCAGAGTTGGAACATAAAATGAATCTATATTTTGGGTTAGCAGATAATCAAGACCAGTCTGGCATGATTCCAAACTCTCGGAGAGATCGACCCCATCGTACTCAATAAGATCAAAGCCTCGGTTTCTGGCCACTTCTCGGGCCTCGGCAATAAAGGTGTAAGATCTGGCGTCGTCGTTGTCTGGGTACAAAATGCCTAATCTTTTGAATTTGAACATGGAATGAAAGAGCTCAAACATGCTTAGGCCTGGGGGCTCCTCAAAAACTATGGTGGTAAAATTGGGATTATCGGAAAAATTTTGGTTTTTTACAAAGCCAGCGCTAACCGGGTTACTGATGGCCATGCCCAGAACTTTCTTACCAGCGTTGTTGTTACGTAAAATAGTTCTGGTGGCTTTGGTGCCTAAAGTAATCACCAAATCGCAATCTTCTCTGGCCATAAGATTTCTGACCTGTTCTAAATACTCCTCTTCGCTAAGATCGCTCCAATTTTGAACCATGTCTCTGGGAAAAGTTATTATCCTGGATAGGCCCAATTGGAGTAAAGCCTCGCTAAAAAGCCTCATTGTTTCATCATAAGCCCATAAATCATAGGCTTGGACCATGGCCACTTTGTAGGGGTTCTGGGCAGTGCCTTTCTCCTGGGCCAGGGCCGGAAAAGCGCCCGCCAATAAGCCCAAAGCCAGGCCGGACAAAAAGGTTAAGATAAAAGCGCCCCAAAATAAGTTCTTGGAAAAGCTAAAAGATAGAAGTAGGCCCTTAAAATATTGAGCTAACCAAGAGCCTTGGAAAGGTCGGGCCTTAATCGAGACAAGAGCGTGGTTGGGCTGGCCCAGAGCGAAGAAAGCCCGGTCTCTGGCCGAGGCTAGGGAGAGACTAGGCGGCAAAAATGAGTCTGGGCTCGGGAAATTTGACATAATATTCCAAAATAGTATCAAAGAAAAACAGTATATTAAACATAGAGACTATTAATAAGGTATCATTAATTAATTTGATGTTTAATAGTTATCAAGTTAAGAGAAAGTAAAAAAAGGTTATTTTTTAATTTTATACTTAATGGTGTTAACTTGTTCTTTTGGTTTGGAAGCGATAACCAGGAGAATTCCCACCATGGGCGTAAGCAATAGGGAGGAAAAAAAGTAGCCCCAAAATCCAAAACGGTAGTTTCTGCCGATAATTCCGATCAGAAAGCTTACGACAATCATTAACACTATTGTTAATTGAGGGCTCATATGGTTACCCGCTAAAACTTTAAACGATTAAAGGGAGGTTTATAACCTCGGAAAAGTTGTTATAGTCAATGTTAAAGTAAATTTATTACTTTATTAATTAGTTAAGGGTTAAGTTTGTTAATAAAGGCTAATTAATTAGTCTGAACCGTATTGCTTGGATTAATGGCCTCAACGGGGCCTTGAAAACTAAGGGATTGCCCAAAGGGAGCGATTAGGTTATCTAGAAGCGAGGGCTCCACCCGATCTAAGTAAGAGGGGTTGGGCGGCAAAACTGGCGGCGCTGGCGGCTGCCCCATGGGCTGGCTGGGAGAGCCGGCCGGGGGCCCGGCTTGGCCGGGGGCGCCTTGAGGCCATGACGGTAAAGGCCGGCCTTCCGGGGCTGAAGCTGACCCGGCCTCTGGCCTTAAGGGCTCTTCGGGGCTTACCGGGCCACCGGGCTCTAAGGAGCCGGGAGAGGGGGGCCTCTGGCTTGGGGGCGAAGCCGGCGAAGGGGAGGCCTGACCACTGGCCCCGTCCAGGTTTAGGATAACCGGCAGCCCGTCTTTATTGCCCATGATAACGACTTTGCTATTGGGGCTTAAGGCCACTTCTCGGGTGGCCTCGATGCCTTTTAAACGCAAAAATGATTCGCTTAACAGGGGATTGACAATCTCTTGGGTCATCCGCACGGAACTGGCTTCCACGTAGGCT
The DNA here is from genome assembly GCA_031278835.1 of Deltaproteobacteria bacterium. Taxonomy (GTDB): domain Bacteria; phylum Desulfobacterota; class Desulfarculia; order Adiutricales; family Adiutricaceae; genus JAIRNQ01. Next base: position 6,817 of record JAITJP010000263.1, on the reverse strand, counting down.
TGTTTGTAGCCTTCCAGGGCTTGCAAAACTTGGTAATGTCTTTCGGTCACTTTCTGTTGGGCGACCAGTTTTTGGTTAATGGCTTGATTTAAGTCGTTAGGAAGTTTTATCTCTTTAATTAGAATATTATTAACTCTTATTGGTAAACGTCCTAATGAAGTTATGATACCTACAAGAATTTCATCTTTTATTATGGAAATATTTTCGTTAAAAAGTTCTTCGGTATTGTGTTTAGCTATAGTGTCAACCACGGTAGAACGTAACATGGGTTTGATAATTTTTTCACTGTAATTAACCCCCACGTTGGTAAGTAAAATTGGGGTAGATATAGATATAGGTTGATAAATTATAGTTACTTGAAGGTCAACGATTAAACCTGACTTATTTAGAACAGATAAATTGTATGAATCCTCGTGTAAGCGAACGTCAAATTTATACATAGTATCCCAGGGAAATATCGTATGGGTACCTTCTTTAAAAATGTAGTTCATTTCCGTACCGCCAAAAAAGCGACGGTAAAGTACCCCAACATAGCCAGGTTCAATTTTAACTATGATATAAGGCCATAGAATCACCAAAATGAGCGCCGTAAGAATGGACCACCAAAAAAAACGCCATTTTCGCCCGTCCCAAGTGTCTATTTCAGGTTCGAGTTCTTCATCTGTTTCAATTATAACGTCAATTTGAGCCATGCTCAAAAGCCTCAACTATATTATCTAACAAACACGAGTTTAAAGGTCTTAAAATAAAGCTTTGAGTAAACTAGCTTTAAATTAAGTAACATTGACGGGACAAGAATATTACTTCGAAAAATGAAAAGCTCTCGGGGCCAAGCCATAACGGCATTATGTTACTTGAGTTTTCTGGGATAATCAAGAATATTCGGTCTATCGGTTGACGACAAAAGGTCATGGTAAAGTAGATAATATCTACTTAAATAACCTTTTAATTCTAAAAGTAAAAACTTAAATTTGTTACAGTTTTCCCTGGCGAAGATCAAAGACCCTTTGGGTTTTGCCTTGACCCCTAGTTAGAGTTTTGGGGGCCAGTAAAGTTACTTGAGCGCCCACGCCCAGATAATCTTTTATCGAGCGGCTTAGTTTGGTCATGATGGCTTTTTCGTTTAGCCCTGGGCTGGCCGAGGCTTCCGGCTCAATTTGTATTTCCAGGGTGTCTAAATTGTCTTTGCGATCTAGCAAGATTTTATAGTTAGGGCTTAGAGCCGGTATTTCTAAGATCAAACTCTCAATTTGCGAGGGGTAGACGTTAATGCCCCGGATGATGACCATGTCATCGGATCGGCCCATGACCCTGGTCATACGGCGATGGGTTCGGCCGCAGGGGCAGGGGGCTTCAATAAAGCTGGTGATGTCTTTGGTTCGGTAGCGAATTAAGGGAGTGCCTTGCTTGGTCAAGGTGGTTAGGACCAGTTCGCCCTCTCGGCCCGGGCCCAGGACTTGGCCTGACTGGGGATCGATTATCTCAGGCAAAAAGTGATCCTCAAAGATGTGTAGGCCCACTTTAGATTCCAAGCACTCGATGGAAATACCCGGGCCCATGACTTCTGACAGACCGTAGATGTTCATGGCGTTTATGCCCAGCTTGGCCTCGATATTAAGTCTCATCTCCTCGGACCAAGGCTCAGCCCCAAAGACCCCGGTTTTAAGGGGCAATTGGGCTTTGTCTCTAAAATCCAGGCCCATTTCGTTAGCCAGCTCGCCCAGATACAAGGCGTAGGTTGGCGTGCAGCATAGGGCGGTGACCTTCAAATCGCGCATTAAGCGTATCTGTCTATGGCTGCCTCCACTGGAGCAAGGCAAAACGGCCGCCCCCAATAACTCGGCCCCGTAATGAGCGCCCAAGCCCCCGGTAAAAAGCCCGTAGCCGTAAGCCACGTCGACCACGTCTGACTTATCAACCCCGGTGGCCATAAGGCATCTGGCCATAAGGGCTGACCAGGTCTCGATGTCTTTGGCCGTGTAACCAACCACGGTGATCTTGCCGGTCGTGCCGCTCGAGGCGTGATAGCGAACTATTTGGTCCTTGGCAACGGCCGAAAGACCGTCGGGGTAATTATTCCTAAGGTCGTCTTTGTCGGTAAAGGGTAAGAGACTTAGGTCAGATAAATCTTTAAAATCGTCTGGTTTAAAACGACAATCTCTTAATTTCTTTGAGTAAAAGGGTATTTTATCATAAGCCAAAGTTACCAATGACTTAAGGCGCTTTAGCTGGAGGGCTTCTAGTTCTGGTCTGGAAAGTGTTTCGTTTGGGCGATCAAAAAACATGATGTTATTTTCTATTCATGAATGTATACCAAAAACGGTAGTTAGAGAAATAAAAACTGTAAAAAATACCTATGAAAGTTTGTAAAACTAATTAAGAACGTTTTAATAGTTTTAGTATGTTAAAATTAAAGCCTTAATGGCTTTTAAGCGCTTTTAAGCTTCCGGCTGGTCTTATGGGCCATATTTTGAAAGGAAGCATAATTTCAAAAACTGGCCTTAAAACAACCTATTAAGAACTCTGCCCATTTTTAAAAACCGCTAGCCCGGCGCTTACCCAAAGGGGGGCGGAGCTGGTTTTTTTTGGTCCAAAGGTCACAAGGAAAACGATTGAGGCGATCGGCTAAAGTTAGCCGCTTTTGGAAACTTGGTAAAAAAAGTCCCAGGTCAGAAAGTTCCAGCTTGAGGCCAGGGTGCTCTGGGGCCTCAGGCCGGCCTGACCTTAAGAGTAAAAATGGAAAATTTTACCCAGCCAGGTAGATTTAAAAAGTCAGTTTATTGGTTATTAATAAAGTTATATAAGTTTTTTAGCGATATAACCAGGGTTTTTAAATTTTTGCTTGTTATTATTTTGTATTTTGTGTTTTATTGAATTAATTCTTCCACCATCTATCTTTTATAAAATAAAAATAGTAATTGTAAGATTTTTAGGCGCTCACTATATAATATAATCTCTATTAGGGCTTAAGGGCTTGGCGGCGGCCAAGAAAGAATAATAGAATAACAGGTGAATAAAAAAATGTAAAGGACAAAAAAAGTCTTAGTCTTTGGTTTTTTTTCTAAAATTTAGTACTGTGGTTCCCGATAATTAGCATAAAGCCCAAGCCAGGGGCGGGGCCACCGGGCCCCGGTAAGGCCGTCTAAAGAAAGCGGTCATGGGGCTTACTTGGCTTAGGCTTATGGCTAACCATGGCCCTTGGGCCTACCGGCCAGGCCTGGCCTTAAGCCCAAGTTTATCGACCCAGTTAAGTAAAAAAGCCGCGAGGGAAAACATCCCTCGCGGCTTTTGGGTAGAGCTAGGCGCCTTTAGGGGAAAAGCCCTGGGCTCCAGGGAGAATTTAAGTTTAGCCGGAGCTAGAGGGCCCGGCTAAAAAACCTGGCTATGGTATCGGTGACCTTGTCTATGACCTTATCGTCAGGCAGGGTTAGGGTGAGCTTGGGGCGGCCCTGTTCGTCTTTGCTAACCATGCTTAGGAAAAAGTCCTTAATGGTTTCGGCCGGGGATTGGGCCCCTTGGACCTGGTCGCTTGGAGTAGCCAAGGCCGATTGGGGCTGGTCTAGGCCATCCGGGCTTTGGCCGAGCCGTTCTGGAGTTGGAGCTTCTGGAGGCGGGGCCAGTTCGGCCAAAAAATCAAAAACAGCCGAAAGGAGTTTGCCGCCGGCTTCGGAGAGCTTTTGACGCCTGGTTTCGTAGGGTCGGGCCTCGGCCGTGGATTGGGGCTCGGGCTCCTCGATGGGTTTGTCGGGCTTGCGGCCCAAAAGGATCTCCAGGCGGTTTTTCAGGGCCTCTATGCCCGTGGACATTTCCACGAAATCGGTGTCATTATCGAGATCTAGGGTGGCCAGGGCCAGGGAGTTTTTGGCCCCCAGGAGTTCCAAAAGCCTTTCCTCGATGGTGTCGGCGGTGATGAGCAGATAGACCTGGACCGGCCTGGTTTGACCCATGCGGTGGGCCCGGCCGATTCTTTGTTCGAGTATGGCCGGGTTCCAGGGCAAATCGAGGTTTATGACCGTGTCAGCGGCTTGGAGGTTTAAGCCAGTGGAACCGGCGTTGGTGGCCAGAAAAAACTTGACCTCGGGCTCCTCGGTAAAGGATCTGATGATGGCCCGTCTTTGGGTCTGGGGGACGCTGCCGTCCAGGCGGGCCCACTTAACCTTAAGGCGAGAAAGCAGGTCCTCGACTAGATTAAGCATGGTGGTCCACTCGGAGAAAATGATGATTTTTCTGTCTTCTTCGGCGGTTAACCTCAAAAGCAGTTCCCAGAGTTCGGCCAGTTTGCCCGAGGAGTTTGGGCCGGTTTTGTCAACCAAGATGCTGGAGTTGGCCGCCAGACGGCAAATCAAAAGGTGTTTTTTGAGCCTTAGAAAATCCATCTCGGTTAAATAGGGTTTGGAGACGATGCGGCTTAGGGCTTTGAGATTGTAGTTATGAAGCTCGATTTGCTCGTCGGTGGCCGGGACCCGGATGATCTCGGTTTGCCGGGGCGGCAGTTCTTTCATAACCTCGGCTCTGGTCCGGCGCAAAAAGACCGGGGCCAGGGCGGCTTTGACCTCGTTTAAGCCCCGCCAGGCCAGAAGTTTACCGCGCTCATCGGTTTCCTTGTGGGCGTTTAGGAACCTAAAGGCCGGGCCCAGGAGTTGATTATCGACCAGCTTAACCAGGGTGTAGAGTTCGGCCAAGCTATTTTCCAAAGGCGTCCCGGTTAGGATAAGCAGATAGCGGCTTTTGATCTCAGCCACGGCCCTGTGGGAAAGGCTCTCCCAGTTTTTTATCCTTTGGGCCTCATCGAGAATCAGTAGATCCCAGTCCGATCGCGAGATGACCGAACTGTCCCGGCTGACCTGCTCGTAGTTACAGATGGTAAAAAAATCTTTACCCGAGTATTGATGTTTTCGGTTTTTGGCCGTCCCTAAGACCAGGCAGGCCGAGCGATCGGAAAATCTCTTGATTTCTTCTTGCCACTGGGACTTGAGGCTGGCCGGGCAGATAATCAGAACCTTTTGAACCCCGGATTCCCGGGCTAAGAACTCGGCCAGGCCAACGCCCTGGATGGTTTTGCCCAAGCCCATGTCATCGGCCAGGATGGCCCGTCCGGCTTGGGCGGCAAAGGCCAGGCCGTCTAACTGGTAAGGGAGCAGTTCCGACTTAAGTAGGCTAGTCCTAAGGGGATGGTTTTTGGGATCCCGGCGTATTTCTTGGGTAATCTTACCGATGCGTTGCCTATGCAAGGTCAGTTCAATATACTCAAGGGCGTCCGGAAAAACCGTGACCGGAACCCCGTTTCTTTCCAAGATGACCATGGCCCTGACGAAAGGACCCAGTTGGCTGATGGGTTTACCCAAGAAATCTGCCAAGGCGCTTTGGGCTTCACCGGTCAGGGAGTCGGGGGCCTGGACCCTTAAAGACAAGGGCCGGGAAAGGTAGTCAAGGTAGACCTCCACTTCGGTGGGCTGCCAGGGCTCAGGGTTGGGGTCTTTTTTAAGGCGCTTTTGAACCAAGCTCTCCACGGCCATGGTGTGTTTGCAAAGCCCCAGGGTGTTGACTTTGAAATCAGGGCATTGGCAAAAAATTTTGCCTTTCTCCAAACCCCTAACCGAGACCTTATATCTACGACCGGTTTTGGGATTATCGACTGAGTAATCACCCCAGAGGCCTTTTTTGGGAGAAGAACTGACGGTCAGGTTGTCGGTCATGACCCTTTCTCGTCTCTCGCTTATGGCCCTTTCCACCAGGTCTTCTTCGGAGAGTTTTTCCAAAGGCACCCGCTCGGGCGGGGGAGCGGCCAGGCCCAGGGCCATTTTCTCCTCAAGGATAATCGACAAGGCCGCGGCCACGTGCTCACAGCCCCGAGGGGCGCCTTGGCCACAAAGTGAACACTGGTAATCCAAGTGACCGTTGAGACTCGAAAGAAAAAAACTGACCCGGGCCTCAAAGACGTCCAAGGAGAATTCTTCATCAGTCAAGAGATAATTGTCGGCAATGTCGTCAAAGGATAGCCCTTGGGAGAACCTTGACTTAAGCAGCTCTTTGCCTTGGGGCCCCAAGATTTTCGAGGCCTCGGAAAAAGTCAGCCTGGAGAGACGATCTCTAAGGGTCAGGGCGCTGGAGCTTTTTCGACTTTTTAGTTTTTTGGTCGGGCTTTCAAGATCTCTGGCCGCTTCCTGGGAAGGTAGGTCAGCGGGGATGTCCACTCGGTGGGTCTTTTGGTAAGAAAGGGGCCGGGCTTGGCCATGGCCTTTCGAAAGCGCATTGGGACTATTGGCCGGTAAACCAAGGGTTAATCTAGGCATGTCTCAATTAACCTTTTTTAAGCTAAGTACTAAGTTAAGATAATACTGGTAAATTACGCCCATAGAAAGGTCCACTAAGCTGGCCTACTCTACCGGGCGCTGGTGATTTTTAAACAAAGGTGACCGGATTTTAGTTTTTTAAAATTGAAGCTTAGGTCAAGCCTTTCCAAAAAACTCGCTATTGGCTAAGGTCTGCCTTGAAAAATCAAACTTTGGCTATATATTTGTTTGATCACAATGGCTGGAATCGTAAATCGCAAGAATAGCTTTTAAAACATTGTTTATGGCGACAACGTTAAAATATAGTTTACAAAAAAAACGGTCGTGTGAAAATTAATCTCTGACAAGAAAATAAAATAGCATAAAAACAGAGATAGGTCAATAATTATTTAACTCAACCTTTGTCTCTCCCAATCAGACAGAAAACCATAGTTTTATGAAATATTCTAAAGGTTTTCATTACAAATTTTAGGTCTTAATTTCTAATTCTTAGTTTGATTTATGTTTTAGCGGAAAATTAACCC
>JAITJP010000241.1 GCA_031278835.1 Deltaproteobacteria bacterium | reverse complement strand
AAAAAATTATTTTAGTTAGTTTATTTATCGCCAAAATATGATTTAGCCAGGCTATTTATCTCATCCTCTGGCGAGCAAAAAAATGGCCAGCGGGTTTTTGGCCATCGCCTCGAGATTTTTGCCCCCTGGGTTAATGACCAAAAAATCGTAAACCTCACCTCCCAATTAAAGCGCCCCGCGAACGGTCAAATTAGCCCCAAGGCGGGCTTTGGCCGCCTCAAAGGCACTCCCCCCTAAGGTCAAGGTCCAAAAAGCGCTCACGGCCCCACAAAAGGTTTCTTAGGGGCTAGTGGCAAGGTTGGAATCTTTCCAAAATAAAAATAGTCCCCCCAAACCAGGCGAAAAAAAATTAGTTTTTTTGGCTTAGATTTACGGCATGACGGCACTTGGCGGCGCCTTTGTGGAGAAAGTCGTAAATAAGGGCCGCTTTGAGGATGGGCCGGCCTGGGCTATGCCCTTATTTGGCCTAACCGTTTGGCTGATCGGTGGGCCAGGGAGGAAAAATTCATTTAGACTTTAAGGGTTTAATTAATTTATTTGATTAATAGATTATAATATAGTAAAATTCAAAATATGGTCGGTTAAATTTAAAATATAATTAGTTAAAATATGGTTGTTTAAGATTTTAACAGTGTTAAATTATTTTTAAATTAACTATTTAGAGTGTTTAGATAGCCTAGCTGATCTTTAGCCTAATAAAGTCAAGAGATTTTTAGTCAAATAGTCAAGCTATAGTTATTATTATCTTTTTCAAATTAGCCAATAGATAAATTTAATCTAGAGCTTAGTTTAAAATATATTACTTAGACAGTAAAATTAGATTTGACTATCGATAGTTTGAGTTTTTTTTTAATTGGTCAGCCTAAGTTGGCTTGAGTTGGTAAAAAAAACTTCAATATCTCAAAAAACGTCTGGTAAGTCAATTTTATAAAAGGAAATTTGTTGGTTAAGTTTTAATTTGCCTCGCCATTAGTGTCCCGACCTTGCTAATCCAGTCCGAACCCCGCCAGCCTCCCCTCTTTTCCCCAATCGTCGAAAGAAAGGTCGGGCCTTTGATTGAGGTTTTTAAGCTCTGGAGGCCCTTGGCCTTTTGGAGAGACTAAAAGATAAGTTAATTTCTAACTGTTGGCCATTTAATAAATATAAAATTGACTATTAAATAAAAACAAATGGCATTTTAAAAATAAACTAAGTTAAAAGTCTTAATTTAGTTAATAGAGAATAATTAACGAATAAAAATTGTTTTTATTTCGACAAAGATAAACAAAAGTCTTGGGCCAAGAGGGGCTTAAGAGTGTCAAAAATTTTTCACTTTTTTCTTTTCCTTTGGGTTAAGTTTTGCTAATATAAATTGGGGTTGATTTACGGAGGCCCTGGAAATTCATTGACTTAGGCCCAGGGCAGATTTTCCAAAAAATCGAAAAAAGATTGCAAAAATTTGAATATTTAGTTTTTATTTTCTTTTTTTGGTTTAAATCAACTTTTTGCTAGTAATATCTCGTTTTGGTTCATTTTTTTGATTGGTCGTTTAACCTTAATTTTCATGACCACAAAAATAACATTGGATAGTTGAAATGTTTTACCTATATGTAATTTCAATGATGATATTTTGTTATCTATTGATGTTAACATTGTTTCAACTCCAATTCCCTAAGCAAATCTCGGTCAAACATGTCATAAACACCTATAACGCCATTAAAAATCATCAGCTAAAGGTTTACCAGGTCAGCCCCAAAAAGGCCATGGGCGACGAAGGAGAAAAAAAACTAAAGCAGTTTATTTTGAGCAATAAAAATTTCTCAAAATCAATTATATTTAGTTCAAAAAGAATTTTTGACAGTGATGTTAACCATAAGCGAGAGATAGATATTATAGTTTTAACTAAAAAGAATATTTATATCATTGAATGTAAAAATTGGGCTGGGGAAATAGTCGCTTTTGATGAAAAGAAAGACACCATAATGTATAGATCTAACCCCAGCGCTAAAATTGAAAAAAGGGAAAACCCGGTTAAGTTAAATAACTATAAGTTAAGGTTATTACATTCTCTTATCAATAAAAAAATAGGCCCAATAGCCATCGAACGCTTTGTTAACAAAGTCATATTTATTAATAAAAATATGACTTACCCGGAAAATCTAAAAGACAGCGCCAACGTCATAACCTATACGACTTTGTCTTCTTATTTTTCCTCCCAGGAAACCGGGCAAGCTTTTAATTTTCAAAAGGTTCTCTTGTCGGGCTTGTTAAAGCTGATCACCACCGAGGAAAACGCCGCCAAAACCCTGGAGTCCAAGTACGGGGAGCTGCCTAATTTTACCAAAATTTTACGTTTTCTGGACAAACTGCCCACCTGGGATTACATGACCCTAATCGGCCATGATGGAAAAAAATACACCATCTCGGGTGACGTCAGATATTTTGACAATGTTTTCAAGACCGGCACGCCCATAAACCAGATCCTTAACCTAAGCGTTGAGTGCACCACTTCCCTGGTTTTGCCGGTTTTGTTTAAATATTCCACCCTAAACGGTTACGTCAAGTGGGCCAGAAACAAGAAAAAGCGCCAAGCGGCCAAGATCCCCTTAAACTACTCGGGAACCATTTTATTCCAACCAGCCGGGGAGATTTCCCCAAAATCCTATAAAATTCTAGACGTTGACTCGATAACCATTGGAAATCACAAAAAGTATTAGTTTTTTGGCTCGATAAACCAACAAAAAATACTTATTTGGCGGTTTAAAGCCCGGACTTTAAAGTCTTATTTTTGTGAACGGTTTTATTTGGTCAGCCCAAGCTTTGGTCCTTTAGCGGGCCGGGAAAATTTTCGCTTGTAGGCCTTTGATATCAATCGGCCTTAATTTTTCAGCTTGATTTATCGCTTTCCAGGGCCCATAATCAAAAATTCCCAAGGGCCCAGCCTTACGGCCTGCCGGGCTGGGGCTGGCCAATTGGCCGGCCCTGGGGCCATTGAGGGCCCCGAAGTTTTTTTAAAAATGGGGCCAAAGGAAGCGTTATTTTATTGATAAATTTTAACTTTTAGGCTATTATTGCCCATCTAGGCGGCTTGGCCTAGGGGCCGATTTTTGGCCCTTTGGCCTTAGCGGCTTTGGGGGGGCGCCGGCCAAAAAAGACTAATCATATCTCGCCCTTAAGCCAGTTCTGGAGCTTAAGTATTTAATTTTATTTAGCTTTAAAAAGCTTGGGAGGTTTTTTTTTGACCAAAAATATTAACCGCGCCAAGGCCGGGCCAGAGTCGCCAAGGGCCAGCGGTCGATGTCCTGACAAAATTCATGAACCGTCGGACTTTTGCGCCGAGGCCGGTTCGGGAGAATTGGCTCAGGATGAGGGCTTTGACCAGGGCCATGGTCACGACCATGAACACAATCATGATCATGACCATGCTCCTCGTCAAAACGACCGAATTCTCGTTTTGAGACCGCATTCCGGCGTATCCGGCGACATCATGGTAACTGGCTTGGCCCAGGTGGCTGGGCTGGGCCAGGCCGACCTGGACGGCCTATTAACCGACTTGGGTCTGGGGGCCCTTATTGGCAAGGTCTTTTTGGGGCCGAGGCTTTTGGGGGGCATCTCGGGCTTTGGGCTTAAGGTGGAACTGGAGCCTGAGCCTCAACATAGGACCCTAAACGACATAAAGAACTTTTTGGCTAAGGCCAATCTTACCGAGGGGGCCAGGGACTTGGCCCTTTCAACCTTCGTTATTTTGGCCCAAGCCGAGGGCCGGGTTCACGACCTGGCCCCGGAGCAAGTGCGTTTCCATGAGGTCGGGGCCATTGATAGCCTTTTGGATATCGGTTTAGCCGCGGCCATTTTTGACCGCCTAAAGCCAGACCTTTTCGTCTGCGGTCCCTTACCCATTTGCGATGGGACCATAGAGTGCGCCCACGGGCTTTTGCCCTCCCCGGCCCCGGCCGTTTCCATTCTCCTCGAAGGGGTCATGGTTCGGGGCCTAAATAGCCATGGGGAAACGGTTACCCCCACGGGACTAGCCTTACTAAAAAGCTTTGGGGCTAAGTTTGGCCCCTGGCCTTTATTGACTATCGAGCGTCAGGCCTTGGTTTTTGGCACCAGGGTCCTACCCAACGTGGCCAACGGGGCCCTTTTCGCTTTAGGTAAGCGCCCAGCCTGATTGGCCCCCGGGGGCTCTCATGGCCGGGCTAATTTGGCCCAAATCGCGCCAAAACCCTAAGCTGGCCAGCTTACCTTTGGGCCGGACCTTTTAGCCCATTGGGCCAAAGCTTGGTTGGCTAAAGCTTGAACAATCGACAACCTGCCCAAGCCGGCTCCAAACGGCGCCCTTTGGCTATTTAAGTGAAATTTCATGAAAGACCGAGTTCAAATCCATGACGGCCAAGAGATCGACTCGGCCTTGACCCTCATGGCCCAGGCCATTTACGAGCGTCACCCATCGGACATTCCGGTTTTAATCGGTATCAGGCGAGGCGGGATGCCCTTGGCCGAAGGGCTGGCCGAACTTTTGGGCCTCAAATACGGCCAAAAGATCACCCTGGGCGTCTTGGACATCAATCTCTACCGAGACGACTGGACCAGGGCCCGTTCCTTTCCCAAGGTGGGCCGGACCGAAATTCCCATAAGTCTCGAGGACCGCTTGGTCATTTTGGTTGACGACGTTCTTTACACCGGCCGGACGGTAAGGGCGGCCCTGGACGTTTTGACCGATTTTGGCCGGGCCTCCAGGATTGAACTGGCGGCTTTGGTGGACCGGGGCCACCGGGAAATGCCCATCGAGCCCAACTACGCTTCCTTCGTGGTCAAGACCTTACCAGGAGAAATAGTCGAAGTTGAGTATTTGAAAAACGGGCCCGAGCGCGGCATTACCCTAATCCGGGATTGACTGGCTGGAATGAAAAAAACGCCGAAAAGGCCTTTTTTTTCATTTTTTCGTTTCCGGTTTTATTGACCCATAATCGTTAACCCTTATTAAACCGCCTTTGACCAATAATCGTTAACCCTTGTTAAACCGCCTTTGACCAATGAACCTCTACCATGGGTCAATAACTTTTATCATTTAACATCGATTTTCATTAATCACTCAATGGAATTTTTGAGTAATTAAAACATATTAACTTTTTGTGAGGTAATTTCATGCCAAAAGCCGCCGTGTTCTTGATTAATGGCTTTGAGGAGATTGAAGCCATTACCATCATCGACGTTTTGAGGCGAGGAGCGGTCACGGTCGATCTGGTCTCTTTGGAGACCGGCCTTGAGACCATCAGTAAACATAAAGTCATAGTGAGCGCCGAGATGAGCCTTGCCGGTCTGGTTCCCGAGAACTACGATATGTTAATCATCCCGGGCGGCACCATCGCTTATCTCGACAACACCGCTTTCATGACCCTTATCGCCGAGAGGGCCAAGCTTAAACAAAAGCTGGCCGCCATCTGCGCCGCTCCCGTGGTCTTTGGCCGTCTGGGCCTATTGAAGGGCTTAAAGGCCGTTTGTTATCCGGGTTTGGAAAACGAGCTTACCGGGGCCATCCTGCCCAATGAACCGGTCAAAGTGGTGACCGACCAAAACATCACCACCTCCAGGGGCCCGGCCACGGCCTTGCCCTTTGCCTTGGAGATCTTGTCAATCTTGACCAATCCCGATAACTCGGCCAAAGTGGCTAAGGACATGCTGGTCTAAGGGATTTTTTTTCCGGCCGCCCATGGGGGCGGCCGGGTTTGGCGGCCCAGACCGGCCGCTTTTTTTTCGAAATGGAATTAGCTTAATCCGGATTCCAAGCAAAGGACTTAAAATGGCCTTCTTTAAAAGGCGACCCCACATTCCCCACGTCAGACGCGACGACGAAGGCGCCGAGCGTCCGTACAAACGCCAATCGCGAAACAAATACGACGACTACGCTTCCGCCGACAGCCCTTCGGGCAAGGTGGTCTACAAAAGACCAAACCTGAACCGCAAATCTTACCGAGACGATGGAGGCGATTCTGGCTCGAGACGTTTCGCCGGCCCCAGGGATGGTCACTCCGATGACCAGGGCGGTTCCGATCGTCCCAAGTCGTTTCGAGACAACCGCGATCGCGACAACTACGGCCGCCGGGACAAAGACTCGGACAAGTCCTCGGGCGGCTACGGACGGCCCAAAAGAAGCGATTACGGCCAAAAACCTTTCCGTAAAGACCGCGACGAAGAGCCAGCCTACGGCCCCAAAAGGGCTTCCGGCCGCTCCTTTGGTCCCGGGCCCAAACGGGAGGGCCGCTCCCAGGACTCGGGTTCCAAATGGGAAGGCTCTGGCCGTTCCCACGATTCCGGCTCCAAATGGGAAGGCTCCGGCCGTTCCTTTGGTTCCGGCCCAAAGCGCGATGGCTCGTCACGTTCCTTTGGTTCCGGTCCAAAACGCGAGGGTTCGCGTTCCTTTGGCCCCGGCCAAAAGCGCGAGGGCCGCTCCTATGGACCCGTTCCAAAACCGACCAGGCCCAACCTTAAGGCCAGTCAACTCCTGGTCCTACGGACCATGGTCGATCGGGAGATCCCCTCGTCCATAAAGCGTCTGTCCGAGGCCGAAGACAAGTGCCTGTCGGTGTCCCAAAAACTCCTGGACCACGCCGACGCCTTGGCCAACCTCAAATTAAACCTGACCAACATCGTGGCCGAGCTGTCCGAGGATTCCGATTCCCGGCCGGCCTTTGAGAACATGGCCGAGATCTGTGACCTTATCTCGCAAAGCCTTAACCTTGAGGCCTCGATTGGCGATCTGGTCGGCCAAAGGCTCACCAAGGTCAGCGATTTTCTAGAATCCTCCACCTCGATCCTGGTGGAAATCATCGAGGAACATGGCGGCCCCGAGCCTGGTAAGAAAAGCCTGCGGGGCAAGCCGCCCTACGAAAAAAGCGAATCAACCAAAACCGAGCCGGGCTTGCCCAAGGCCGCCAAGGACTTTGCCAAACCCAAAAAGAATGTAAAAGTCATTACCATCATTAACCCATTCTTAGACCAGGAAAGCCAGGAGACTTTGGTGGTCCCCTCGGCCGATGACTCTGACTTATTGGTCGATGAGTTTAAATACAACGAAAACGACCTTTACTCCGGTGACAGCGAGGTTGACCATGACGACGAAATCAAAGACATCTTAAAAACCGCCAAGCCCCAAAAAGCTTCCAAAAAGGCGGCCAAAAAAGCGGCCAAGTCAGAAATGGCTGGCCTAGCTGACCTGGACGACCTGGTTGACCTGGACGACCTGGCCGACCTGGAAGCCCTGGAGGCCCAGGAGGCCCAAGCCAAAAAGCCCAAAAAGACGGCCAAAAAAGCGGCCAAGGCCGAAATGGCTGGCCTAGCTGACCTGGACGACCTGGTCGACATTGACGACCTGGCCGACCTGGAAGCCCTGGAGGCCCTGGAAGCCCAGGCCAAAAAGCCTAAAAAGACGGCCAAAAAAGCGGCCAAGGCCGAAATAGCTGACCTGGACGAACTGGTCGACCTTGACGACCTGGCCGACCTGGAAACCCTGGAAGCCCAAGAGGCCCTGGACGAAAAGCCCAAAAAGACGGCCAAGAAAGCCGCCAAGGCCGACCAGGCCGACAAAGCGGCCAAGGCTGAAAAGCCCAAAAAGGCCGCCAAGGCGGTCAAGAAGGCCGTAAAAAAGGGGGAACTTTTTGGACCAGACGATGAGGGCTTGGACCAAGACGAGGTTAACGAATTGGTCAATAAGCTCTTAAAGTGAGGAAAACTTGCCCGGTCCTAAGGACATTAGGCTTGAAAAGGCCCCTTTGTCGGTTGAATTAAGGGAAGCCTCGCTTTATTTTGGGCCCAAGATCATTTTAGACCATCTAAGCCTGGAGGTGCCGCCCGGGGCCAAGATTTCCATTTTGGGTGAAAACTCATCGGGCAAAAGTACCCTGCTTAAAGTCATGGTTGGCTTAATCAGGCCCGTTTCCGGCCGGGTCTTGCTTTTTGGCAAAGATCCGGCCGCCACCTCCCGCTCGGAACTGGATAAACTTCGGCGCCGGGTGGGCATGCAATTCCAGGCCGGGGCCATGTTCGATTCCATGACGGTCCTGGATAACCTGACTTTGGCTTTGAGTGAAGGCTCACTGGGCCGGGCCCAAAAAAAGGCCGGCACCAATGAAATCATGTCTTTACTTGAGCGGGTCGGATTGGGCCAGGCCGCCAAACTTCGGCCATCGGAATTGTCCGGGGGCATGAGGAAACGGGCCGCCCTGGCCCGGGCCCTAATCGCCAAACCAGAACTGGCCCTTTTTGACGAGCCCACGGCCGGGCTTGACCCAATCACGGCCAGTTTAATCATTAACCTACTCAAAGAACTCTCCACCCTGCATAGGGCGGCCATGGTCCTGGCCACCAGCGACGTTGAGGTGGCCAAGCGCTTTTCTTCCGATCTAATCCTTTTAAAAAACGGTAAAATCGCCGCCCGGGGCGATATTGAGGCCCTTTTGGCCTCGACTGACCCCTATGTGGAAAATTACCTAAGCCGCTTTAAGGTGGTCGATACCGCCTTAAACGGCCGGGTCTAGCTTTTGCCCATCTATTTGGCCAACATAACCAAGCTGCCCCCTTTGGGCTTATCCCTACTGCCCTTAATGGCCCCCTCAAGACAAAAAAAAGTCTTGACCTTCCTAAGGACCCCGGACCAAGAACGTTCCATCCTGGCC
>JAITJP010000226.1 GCA_031278835.1 Deltaproteobacteria bacterium | reverse complement strand
CTTACCCCGAGCAAGAACCCTCGGACGAAGGCGCCTGGGCCCAGGTCTTGGCCTAAGCCAAAGTGATCAAGCCCTTAATCGTTAGGCGCGTTTTCGGAGCGAGTTTTAAAAAAAAGCCTTACCCGATGAATTTTTGGCGGGACGTTTTAAAAAAAGCCTTACCCGATGAATTTTTGGCGGGGCGTTTTAAAAAAAAGCCTTACCCGGTTAATTTTCGCCGCTCCGATTAAAAAAAACCATTTTATAATCCTTTGTCGCTCGGCACGTTTTAGTCTCGCCTTTTATCAAGCCTTAATCACCCGGTTCGATTTCGCCTCTCCCTTTTTAAAAAGCCTTGGTTAAACATCTTCGCGCCTTAAAGTGACCCGCGTTTTCGAATCGGGATTGTCCTTTTCCCCAGGGGTCGCCAAAAGACTTTTAGCTATGTAACGCCTTTTTACGGTTGCTTAAGAACTGTTTTTTAAGTCATATTATGATATCTGGCTTGGTGGGCTATCTGTCGGGCGCCAGGGTGAAGGGCGCTAGCTACGGCCGTCTGGCCACAGAGCGGCGTTCTGTGGCCAGACGGCCCTTTGGGATGCTTTTTGGCCCGGGGCGGCAAGTGGGCCAGGGCTTGAAAAAATCACTGATGGGCTTAAGGGTCTCGGATTTGTCGTGGTGGGCATACTGAGGCGGCCGCCCCAATTTGGGCCGGCGGCGGATACGGGTCAACGGGCCGGTTCGGGCTTGGGGCCCGGAGGCGGAAAAGAATCATTGGCCGAAGGTTTTGAACTGCTTGACGACTTCAGGATCGCTGTGAGAGAAGAAGGCGCTGGTCTTGGTGTCTAAGGCGGCTATCTTGGCCAGGTCCTGGTCGTCCAGCTCAAAATCAAAGACCTTAAAATTTTCAACGATTCTTTCCTTTTGGACGGACTTGGGAATGGCGACTATTCCCCGCTGGATATGCCAGCGCAGTACGATCTGGGCCACGGAACGTCCATGCTTGGCCGCCAATTCATTTAGCGGGCCGTTTTCAAACAGGTTGTTCTTTTCCGAGGAAAGCGGCCCCCAAGCCTGGGCCACAATATCGTTTTCCCGCAGGTAAGGCACGCTTTCCACCTGCTGGCAAAAGGGGTGAATTTCAATCTGATTGACCGCCGGGGGGATTTTATTGTACAGCTTTAAGTCAATGACCCGGTCAAGCGAAAAATTGCTAACCCCAATGGCCCGGATTTTCCCTTCAGCGTACAATTCCTCCATGGCTCTCCAGGAGCCGTATATATCGTTAAAAGGCTGATGGATGAGATACAGATCGAGATAGTCAAGGCCAAGATTATCAAGCGATTTTTGAAAGGCCTTTTTGGTATTTTCATAGCCGGCGTCTAATAGCCACAGCTTGGTGGTGATGAAAAGTTCCTGTCGGGAAAGGCCGCTTTTTTTGATGGCCTGACCGACCGCCTCTTCGTTGTGATAAGCCGAAGCGGTGTCGAGCAGGCGGTAACCGGCCTCGATGGCCTCAAGAACGACTCGCTCGCAAATGGCCAAATCGGTTATCCGAAAGACGCCCAAGCCCAAAATCGGCATCTTAAGGCCGTTGTTCAAGGTGACATATTCCATAAAAATTTACTCCTTTTAATTTTAGGATTGTTTTTCTCGTTTTGTCCCGACGAATACCGCCGATATGGGGATTATTTTAAGTTCTTTGTCCAGCAGTCGACTTCAATCTTGGTCAGAATGATTTCCGAGGCTCTGAAGTTTTCCTTAAGGCGATTCGCCTTACAAGATCCTGGTATGGGAACTATCCAAGGTTTTTTACCAAGCATCCAGGCCAAAGAAAGCTGGGCGGGTGTGGCCTTTTTTCTTTGGGCGATCTTTTGGAGCATTTCGAGCAGTTTTTGGTTCCGTTCGATAGCGTAAAATAAGTCCCAATTGGAACAATAATAATTTTGTATTGATCAATACCGTGCTATTTTACGGCCAGGAACTGAGCCTGTCAAATTAATTCTCAAAACATCAAAACCCCAGGGCAAAAGCCTCAAAAATATTTGTACCTATTCAGAATTCAGAAATTTTTCGTAATAAAATTAATATTTTATAATTCAATAAACCTTGGGGCCAGCGGATAATCGGGAAAAAAAGTTTGAAGCCAAACCCCTTGAAATAAAAAAGGTTCGGGTTTTTATTTTAGAAAAGGTTAGAGTCGATTGGCGGGTCCGCCTAAGCTGGGCAGGTTGCGATTCAAAAGAGCCTCGTCAAGGCTGACCTAGCTTTCTTGGGTATAGGTAAGTCTAACCCAGGGTGAGCGGGGATTTAAACTTAAAATCCTAGCTAAATTGACAGCCAGGTGGTTCGGTACTGGACCACATGGCTTTTATGGTTCCAGGCTTGGTCCAATTCTTAAAAAGTCTTGCTGACTTGGCCATGAAATCAACCAACAAAGTCTTCTCCTTTTTTTCTTTCAAAACTTGGCCGGCTTCCTTTTGTTCCAGAGTTAACAGGATATCAGCCAAAATCTGAAGCTATGAGTGAGCTCATCCTGAGCCTCATCTTGATTGGTTTTAAGTATGTTGGCTTCAATAATCTAGCTTCTATAGAATGTAAGGAGATTTTGGCCATACCATTAGTGGCGATAATCCTGATAGTAGGTTAAAAACTAAGTTATAAATTTTTTTAGATACTGACCTTTTGGCTAGCGAGCCCTGAGGGCTTGATTGGGATTAAGAGATTTTTATCATAAAATTTAGGGTGTTGTAACATGTCAAATTTTTTAGTCTAGGTATTTTTTATCCGTTTACGCGTTAATAAAGCCTCGTCCCTTGAAAGTCGCGAAGGTTTACTTTGGTTTTTACTCGTGGTATATTAGATACAAGGTTACCTCCGTTTTTTATCGGTCCAATCGGATCATCGCCCCTGGGCGACCTCATGGTAACCGAGATTTTTTTCGCTGGCCGCGAGGTTCTTTTGCCTTAATTTGTTAAAGAAATTTTCCGCGGCTTTATTGTTCGCTTTATGGGCGACAAAAGACCTGACCCTCTCCAAGGCATATTAAGAAAGGCCGAAAAAATGTCCATCGATGACCTTAATTTGGAAGAGAAACTTTCTGAGCTCAAGGAACTTAAAAGCAAAATAGAAAAGCTTGACGAGCTTTTCGACAGTAAGTTGAAGGCCGCCGGTCTCACCGAGGAGGAGCTGAAAAAGATCGATCCGAAAACCATACCTCCGGAATTCAAAAAGAAGGCTTAAAAAGATCCCTTCCTCTCCAGGGCATTCTAAGAAAGGCCGAGAAAATGACTATTACCTACGCTGAGGTGGAAGCCAGACTAGCTGAGAGCAAAGAGCTAAAAGATCGTCTAGAAAGGCTTGACGCCATCTTCGATCTTAATATGAAGAAAATGGGCCTCACCCAGGAAGATCTGAAAAAACATAATCTAGATAACCTGCCCCCCAATATGCAAAAGAGGCTAGATGAGATTAAGCTCGAGGTGAAAAAGGCTGGCGAGCAAGTCGCTAGGGACTTGAGTTTAGAGACTACCAAAAGTCCCAGACCATCCTTTTCTCGCTCCGGAGCTATCAAGCTTTGACCGTATGGCCGTTTTTTGGCTTTTAGAGAGACGCTGCCAGGAGGGTATCTAAAAAAAAAGTTTTGGGAAGCCGCCCGTTTAAGGCGTTTTAATGGCCATCCCAAGGCTCCCAATCCCCTAACCCCACGGTCCGTCCTTGATTTAGGCCTGGGCCTCTGTAAATAAGGATAAGCTTATGAGCATTGATTCCATATCTTTAAACAATAACATCCTCACTAGCGAGCCGGATCACGATGCCGTGGTCACTAAGGAACAACTTACCTACGCTATGATTGAAGCCTTCTGGCAAAAGGAAGCCGGCCAAGTTTTGAAAAATAAAATGGATGAAGTCATATCGGAAATCATGGAGGCCGTGAGATTATGGACAGCGGCCGAAAACATCTACTTTCGCCCAGCCTTGACCAGGGTGGAACAGAAAAAACAGGATGTAATCGATAACGAATTCGCCGTGAAGTTATCCGAGTACATGACCGAACGCGGTCTCCCTTACAAAGGCGGAGCGGATCCTACCGTACAGGAATGGGCCGATAACGCGGAGGTAATAAAAAAATATGTGGCGGAAGTGCTCGACCCCAAACAAGAAGAGGTGAGGCATGATACTCTTAAGGCCGTAGCCGAGTACGAAACCGCCCTCAGATTGGCCAACATCCAAGGTGTGTTAATTGACCCGTTTGAGTCTTAATAAGTTTCCGCTGGCCCGTTTGTCGAAGAGGGCCTCATATTTCCCTGGTTAGGTCCCCACGGCTAAGGTCCCCTAGGCCAGGACC
>JAITJP010000213.1 GCA_031278835.1 Deltaproteobacteria bacterium | reverse complement strand
CTCATTACCCAGTAGTTTACTAATAAAGTTAACTACTGGTGATTTTTCAACTAAATGACCATTGGATAGACTATTGGATTGACTTATTGATTGAACTTTGATGAATTTTTTTGGCCGCTTAACCGGTGGACGGCCAAATTAACTTAGTTTTGGCCAAGCTTTTAGCCGCCAAACCATGGACGGCCCTTGATTTAGGTCCAAATCCCCTCGTTCTTGTCCCCCACCCATTGATCGAGGATTTTTTCGGTCAACCAGGTAATTGTCGATTATCTGACTTTTAGGTAATGTTGATTAAGAAACGGGTTGTAAAATACTATACATGACTAAACGTTTCATATTCATGATCCTAATTTTAACACTATACCTGTTAAGTCCGGTGGAGGTATTGGCCGTCGATACTCCTTTGGGTAACAGTAGCGGTCCCATTTCCATTTCCGCGGACCGAATGACCTCGGACGACAACACCAGGATAGTGACCTTTACGGGTAGGGTCATTACCAGACAAGACGATCTGATTATCACTTGCGATCAGATGAGGGTTCATTACCAGCCCATAGGCGGCCCGGCCGGGGGACCGGAGGAGGCCTCGGCTGATGGCGGCCCGGTGGGGACTTCGGCCAACCCGGGCCAGGCTTCTTCGGCCCAAAGGGTAATAGCTAGCGCCCCCATGGCCTCAAACCAGCCCATGGCCTTGGAAGATGGGCCGGAAGCTTTGGGGCCAAACCAGGCCAAGGCCAGTCCTCCACTTCCGCCCGCGCTTAGAAGCGAACAAAACTCTAAGGCCAGGGCGCCAAACGAGACCCCCGGACCTTTGCAAAGCGGCCAGGAGATCTACCGAATCGAATGTGAGGGCGCGGTTAAGATCCAGCAACGCGATCGACTGGCCGTTGGCCAAAAAGCCCTTTATTTGGCCAAATCTGAACCCCGGCGCTTGATTTTGACCGGAGACGCTCGGATCTGGGAGGCCGGCAACTCGGTTACCGGCCATCAGGTCATTTACTACCTAGACCAGAACCGTAGCCAAGTGGAAAGTCGCCAAAACCAAAGGGTTAGGGCCTTTTATGACGACGGTTCCGGCCAGTGAAGGCCCCAAAACATCTGGCCGCCACTGGTTTGGTCAAAGGCTACGGCTCCAGAACGGTCGTAAACGGGGTGGACATCTCCCTGGGCGTGGGTGAGATTTGTGGTTTATTGGGTCCCAATGGGGCCGGAAAGACCACGACTTTTTATATTTTGGTGGGTTTGATCGCCCCTGACAGTGGAGTGGTTTTATTGGACGATCATGACCTGACCGAATGGCCCATGTATAAACGGGCCAGGATGGGGCTAACCTATCTGCCCCAGGAACCGTCGATATTTCGGCGCCTTTCCGTGGCCGACAATATCATGGCCATCCTGGAAACCATGGACCTGGATCGTAAGGCCCGGCAAGAACGCCTTGAGGTTTTGCTTAGGGAACTGGGCTTGACCCATTTGGCTAAAAACAAGGCCATCTCCCTTTCGGGCGGAGAGCGCCGCCGTTTGGAGATTACCAGGGCCCTGGCCATGGATCCGGTCTTCTTGCTTTTTGACGAACCTTTCGCCGGAATCGATCCCATAGCCGTGGGCGACATCCAGCAATTAATCAGACTGCTTAAGGCCAAGGGCATGGGCATATTGATTTCCGATCACAACGTTCGGGAAACCCTTCATGTCTGCGACCGGGCTTACATCATCAGCGAGGGCCGAGTCCTAAAAGAAGGCTTGCCTCGCGAATTGGCCGACGACGAGGTCGTTAGGCGCATTTACTTGGGTCAGAGCTTCTCTCTTTGAGTTCATGGAGTCAGGGATCTAAAAAGATCAGCCCCAGGCTCCCCCAAATTTTTGGAGTTGTGCGATTATGGCGATGGAACTGAACATAACTCAGAAACAATCCCAGGTTATGGTCATGACTCCACAACTGCAGTACGCCATAAAGCTATTGCAGTTAAATCAAATGGAGCTGACCGAAGAAATTTATCAAGAAATGATGGAAAATCCCCTGCTGGATTTGACCCCACCAGGAGACAGCGCCGAAGCCCAGGCCGAGACGGCCCTGTCCGATCCCGGCTATGATCAAACCCCAGACGCCTCCACGGAAACCAACCAGTTCGCCGAGGCCTCGGGCGAGTCCGAGGAAAAGATCGTCGAAGAGTTTGATTGGGAAAACTATTTTGGCGAATATTCCAGCTCCCCTTCGACCACTTTGGGCACCGGCAGCCATGAGACCCCGGAGGAACAAGCCAGTTTCGACACTTTCACCGCTTCCAAAACTTCTCTTTCCGATCATTTGACTTGGCAGTGGGGTTTTACGGCCGTTTCGCCCGATGACTACAAGCGCGGCCAAGAAATCATCGGCAATCTTGACGACGACGGCTATCTGGTGGCTTCCATAGAAGAACTGGCCAAAATATGCGCCTGCTCCGAGGCCGACATTGAAGCCACCTTATCGAGGATCCAGGAACTCGATCCGGCCGGGGTGGGGGCCAGAAATCTGGCCGAGTGTTTGCTTTTGCAACTGACCCGTTTGGATCAACAAAACTCACTGGCCGCCGAGATCTGCCGGAATCATTTGAAGCTTTTGGAAAAAAAGGATCTGGTGGGTCTTTGCAAGGCCTTGCGCTGCGAAAAAGAACAAGCCACCCAAGCCATCGAGGCCCTGCGCGCCCTGGACCCCAGACCGGCCCGGGCTTACTCGCTAAACGATCCCATCTACGTTACCCCGGACGTTTTCATTTCCAAAGTCGGTGACGAGTACGTCATCACCCTTAACGAGGATGGTTTGCCCCGCCTAAAGTTTAATAAGGCTTACCGCCGGATGCTTACCGACAACACGGCTTCCGATGAAACGCGTAAATACTTAAAGGAAAAGTTAAAAGGCGCCCAGAACCTAATCCGCGGGATTAACCAAAGGCAAAGGACCATCTACCGGGTCACCGAGTCGATCTTTAGGTTCCAACAAGACTTTTTGGACAAAGGCGTGGACTATCTTAAGCCCCTGGTCCTAAGGGACGTGGCCGAAGAGCTGGGCTGCCATGAATCGACCATCAGCCGGGTCACCACCAACAAATACGTGGGCACTCCCCGGGGCGTCTTTGAACTGAAATACTTTTTTGATAATTCCATTAGTCGCTTTCAAGGGGACTCGCTTTCTTCGGAAAGCGTAAAAAACCGTATCAAACAGATCATAAGCGGTGAGGACTCCACCAAACCCTTAAGCGACCAAAGGATTGTTGAAATCCTCCAAGGCTCAAACATAAACATCGCCAGACGCACGGTGGCTAAATACCGCGAACTTTTGGGCCTGGGTTCCTCATCCGAGCGCAGAAAAATGTTCTAACCAGTTAGCCCCAAAAAGGGCCGGTCCAACCAACCTTTCCAAAATTACCCAGGGACAATAAATTTTTCACCTTAAGCCTTTGACCAGGGCCGCCAAAAGGGCCTTGGCTAAAGGCCAAAGTCAACTCGGTTTAAGAATAAAATACCAAAGCGAAAATGAAAAATTTGGCCATAAAAAAACTTGCCTTTTGTCTTTCAATGGAGTAAATTATTTCTTTGCCAACCAAAGGACTCCCTTTAGTCGGAACCTAAAAACCCTGGAAAATCTTAAGATTTTCCTTTAAGCTGACCGCGTTTTTTATTTAGGCCGTTTTTTCAAAAACCAAAGTAAATTTTTACTTTAAAATATTATCTTTAACCATAAAACATATAACTATTGTTAAAATAAATTTTAAGTTAGACGTTATATAGTTTACTTAAATATTTGTTTTTCGCGAGAGTGGCGGAATTGGTAGACGCACCGGCCTTAGGAGCCGGCGGTTTAGGCCGTAGGGGTTCAACTCCCCTCTCTCGCACCATGTCGCCAGATAGTTTAATTGTTTTATCTTTTTTTTGGGGCTAAAATGCAGACCTCCGGACCAGATAATTCCAGTACAAAGAAACAAGAATCTGTGGCTAAAATTCAGATCTCCGTAGAAGATATTTCTATTACAAAGAAACATGTATCTATGCTATTTCCTTATAGTCTTTTTTCTGAAGCTTTAGACTTAATAATCTCTGAATTTTCATCAAAATACCAAATTAAGGGATTTAGGACCGGCAAAGCTCCAAGAAACATGGTTTTAAACACCTATAAAAAACATATCACCGATAAATTGATTAATGTTCGTATCATCCCCATGGTCAATGATGCCATACGAGACATTAACTTAATCCCGGTCACCGCCCCTCGTTTCACCAAATATGAGTTTAAGGATGGGCAACCCTTTCGTTGCGAGGTGGCCTTTGAGATCATCCCTCCGATAAAATTGCCCGATCTTGAGTCGCTCAAGGTGGTCTATTTCGAGCCCGTGGTAACCGAGGAGTACATCCAAAAGTTACTAAAGGCTGAAGCCCGCAAGCTGGCCACCATAAGCGAGGCGCCCGCGGATTATCAAATCCAACCGGGCGATCGCCTCAGCGCCCAAGTCCAGCTCTTTGATCCTTCGAACAAGCCCTTAGGGGAGACCGAGATCGGCGAGTATGACCTGACCGAGGATTTTAGCCATAAGCTCTTAATCGATAATTTAATTGGGCTTAAAGTCGGCCAAACCGCCACCATTTATGGTGTTTACCCTCAAAACATTGTTATGGACCAAAATGATCGAGATAAATGTTACGGTACTTTTAAAGTATTAAAAATATATCAGTTCAACATCCCCGTCATTGACGACGAAATGATTGTGGATATCAATTTACCAAATATCAACACTTTGGATGATTACACAAAATATTTAAAAGATAAAATCAGCAAACAACTCTTAACCAGAGCGAGAGAATCCCTTGACGACCAAATTTGTGAGCAATTAGTTGCTAACACTATAATCCATGTACCAACTCCTCTTATTGATGAACAAATCGATAAAAATATCATCTATTATAGAAACCAGCTTCAAAAGAGGACAAACTCTGAAGTCAATGAATCCCTTGAATCCTGGTTAAAAGATCCGGACTTGAGGGCCAAATTTAAAGATCCGGCCTTATACACCAAAAAAATGACCTTCATCTTTCAACACGTGATTGATGAATTCAAAATAATCGTTACCGACGCTGAAGTGGCCCAGGCCATGCACTATGATTTGGCTGAGTATAACGACAAAGCCTCAAAAAAGGATGATAAACAGTTCGCCGACCGCGACCAGAACCATAGAAACGCCATTTTGACCGATAAAATCTATGATTTTCTAGAAGCCAAAGCTCAAGTCTACATCCATCAATGGGATCACTCACCTTTGCCCAAAAGTGATTTTGAGAGCTACTTTGTCGGCCAACCGGTCGACATGCGGTCGATCGACTCCCTGAGGCCGTTCTATGAAAACCCCTATACATCCGCCCAAAGCGACCCAAAGCCCGAGTCCTCGGCCGAGTCCTCGGATGACTCCCAGACGCCGCTCTATGAAAACCCCTATACATCCACCCCAAGCGACCCAAAGCCCGAGTCCCCGGCCGAGTCCTCGGATGAGTCGGCCTCTGGTCCCTCGCCCGAATCGACTCCTGAGCCCAGCTCTGAGATCGCTCCGGAGAGCTCAGCTGAGCCGGCCTCTGAGGCCGGGCCTGAGTCAAACGACCAAGGCGACCAAACTTCCACTGATGGCCCTAATCCCGATGGTTCCACTTCCGGCCAACCGGATTGAGCCATGACCATAGCCATTTATCCTGGTTCTTTCGACCCTCCAACCAACGGTCATCTAAGTTTGGTGGAGATGGGATTGAACGTATTTGAAAAAATAATAGTTTCGGTGGCTATCAATCCAAATAAAAAAACTCTCTTTACTTTAGATGAAAGACTTGAACTTTTAAAAGAGTGTTTGGCCCATTTACCTTTTGACAAAATTGAGATAGCCGCCTTTGACGGTCTTACCGTTGACTTTGCCAAAGCCAAGGGGGCTTCGGCCATTTTACGGGGCCTTAGAGGTTCGGCCGACTTTGAATATGAGTATCAACTGGCCGTCATCAATCGCCACTTGGAAGCTCAAGTTCAAACCATTTTTTTAATGGCCGACTATCATTGGTTCTTCATAAGCTCCTCGACCATAAAGGAGGCGGCTTCTTTGGGGGCCAACATAGACGCGCTGGTCCATCCGGCCGTGGCTACAAGTCTTAAATCAAAATACAAGACTTCCCAAATCTAGGGCACCATCTCTATTTGGTTTGTTTTTTCGATAAATGGAGTCATAATGGAAATCATTAAGCGGCTTCGCCTCCAAAGCCAACTCAAGGAACGTCCTAAAGACGAGACAAAACTAGGTTTTGGAGATAAATTTACCGATCATATGTTCAAAATGGACTATTATGACGGGGCTTGGCGTCAACCCAGGATTGAAGCCTACGCCCCCCTAGTCATGTCTCCGGCGGCCATGGTCCTCCACTATAGCCAGACCATCTTCGAAGGCCTTAAGTGCTATCGCCATCCAGACGATCGTTTGGCTCTCTTTCGTCCCCGCGAAAATTTTAAACGCTTTAATCAATCGGCCGATCGCCTGTGCGTTCCGCCCATAGACGAAGAGTTTATGCTTAAAGCCTTAAAAGAGTTATTGAGAGTCGATGGCCATTGGGTGCCCAAGCAACCGGGGGCTTCACTGTACGTACGGCCCACCATTATCGCCACCGAACCCCACCTTGGGGTCAGACCCTCCAAAGAATATTTGCTCTATATCATCCTGTCTCCGGTTGGGGCTTACTACAAGGATGGTTTTGCCCCGATCCGCATATACGTGGAAAGTTTTTACACCAGGTCGGCCCCCGGGGGCCTGGGGGCGGTCAAGGCCGGAGCCAGCTATGCCTCAAGTTTACTGGCCACCGAAAAAGCCGCCCGAATTGGCTATACCCAGCTTTTGTGGCTAGACTCAATTGAGCATCGCTATGTCGAAGAAGTCGGCAGCATGAACATGTTTTTCGTCATTGACCAAAAAATCATAACCGCCCCCTTGACTGGCACCATCTTGCCAGGGGTGACCAGGTCCTCGGTCTTTGAGGTGGCCAGAGACCTTGATATCGAGGTCCAAGAAAAACTCCTAGACATCAACGAGATCCTTGAGGCCAAAGCCTCTGGCCGTCTAAGCGAAGCTTTTGGGGCCGGCACGGCCGTGGTTATCTCGCCCGTGGGCACCCTTTGCTACAAGGAAAAAGAATTTACCGTGGGCGACGGCCAGGTTGGCCCCATAACCCAAAAGCTCTATGACGAGCTGGTGGGCCTCCAATACGGCCATAAAAAAGACACTCGCGGCTGGATTGAATTCGTCGATCGATAAGCCCCTTTCTTAAAACCAGATAATCGGCCCCCACACAAAAAATGGCCCAATTCGCCCCGGCCAGGGGACAAATTGGGCCATTTTTTTATGAGCTTGGCCCAAGCCAATCACCGGCCCACCTGAGCGCCCGCGAAAAAATGAGCCTTTTGGCCTATTTTACCCTGACCGGTGAGTTTAGGACTCGGTTTTCACAGCCCCCCCAAAAAAACCACCTCTGACCTAGCTCAAAATTGGCCCGTAAAGGCCCAAATTTGACCGGTGAGGCGGTTTGAAAACTTTTTAGGCATTCCCATAGGGGTCTAAACTCTGAAGGGCTCCTAGGCCCCTTGGTGGCCGTTTGGCCTTGGGGGGAAATTTTCTGGCCATAGCCGGGCCTGACCTGGGCGCTGGGCTTCCAACGGCCGGGCCTGACCTGGGCGCTGGGCTGAACGAGCCGGGATAATCGGAAGTAAAAAAAGTAATTTGCCAAAATATCTTTTCTATGTTATCGTCAGAGAATATTTAAGCGCTTTTTTCCGGACACGGCTAGTCAAGGGTGATTATAATGTCCAAAATTCCAGTTATACCGTCAATAGTTAACTTTTCTGGACGAGCCAATCGGTCTGAATATTGGATGTGGTTCATTTTAAATACTGCCTTTACCATTGTAGTATTTATATTAACCGCTCATAAAATTAGAATTTTTCTATTTTTAATTACAAGAAATTTCACCATTATTCAGTTATGTCTTTCTTTCTATTTATATCTTCTATATTTACCTTTTATTTCCGCTACCACGAGAAGAATACACGACTTCGATGGTGAAAATATTATTACAGTACTTAATTTAATACCTATAGTAAATTTTATTACCATTATAATTTTCGGCTGCATTAGAGGAGATCCAGAACCTAATGTTCATGGTTATCCCAGAGATATTAATTATCAAGTTCCCCTATATAATCCATATGATTATCAAGAAATGACCAATGGCCAAGAGGATTACCAAGAAGCCCCTTATCCCATAAATTCACCTGGGAGTTGGCCCTACCCTGACCAAAGACCGCCTTATTGGGCCGAGCCCTACCCCGGGGCCCCACCCAGGCCTGGGGACCAACCAGCCGAAAAGGCCAGTTCTCTCGAAGAGTCTAAAAAGCCAAAATAAAAAATAAGGGCCCCATAAACAAAAGCGGCGGGTAAGCCCCGCCGTTTTTGTTTATGGGTCTGTAAAAACCTCTCATTCCACGTCAACGTTGAAATGCGAGGCCAAAGCGTGAAGACCTCCGGTAAAGCCTTGCCCCACGGCTTTAAATTTCCACTCACCTTTGTGGCGATAGATTTCTCCAAAGATCATGGCCGTTTCCGTGCTCATGTCCTCGGATAGATCAAATTTGACAATCTCTTTGTTGTCCAATTGGTTAACTATCCGGATAAAAGCGTTTGAGACCATGCCAAA